>JANQGN010000673.1 GCA_028277295.1 Rhodospira sp. | reverse complement strand
AACTGAATAAAATCATCATTTATGTAGGCGATAATCGATCTATAATAACTACCGTAAGCACGTTCGTGCACCAATAAGGGATAACGAAAAGAAATCACGTTTCAAAACCAAAAGAATTATAGCAGGAATTAGTAGCAAAAGCGAAGTAATTTCTCAGCTAAGAGCTAAACAAGACTCAGATACAGTGCTTAAAGGATGGAACATCACCATGTCCCTAGGGCACGAAACCCCCTCTTTTTCAAAAATGGGCCTTGGGTTCATATGATCAGGCTCCGGGTCCGGGTCCGGCTCCGGTTGCAGGTCGAGCGCGGGCGCGGGTTCGAGCGATGGCTGTGGTTCGGGCACCGGATCAGGCTCCGGGTCCGGGTCCAGTTCGGGTTGCAGGTCCAGCGCGGGCGCGGGTTCGAGCGGTGGCTGTGGTTCGGGCACCGGATCAGGCTCCGGGTCCGGGTCCGGCTCTGGTTGCAGGTCCAAAGCGGGTGCGGGTTCGAGCGATGGCTGTGGTTCGGGCACCGGATCAGGCTCCGGCTCCGGGTCCAGTTCGGGTTGCAGGTCGAGCGCGGGCGCGGGTTCGAGCGGAGGCTGTGGTTCGGGCACCGGATCAGGCTCCGGTTCCGGCTGGGGTTCCGGCGCAGGTTCGGGCTCTGGCTCTGGCTCGGGTTCAGCCAGGAGCACCGGGACCGGCTCTGGCGGCGGGACGGCCCCTTCCTCGATGTCCGCCATGTCTTCTGCCGTCGGGGGCGGCACATCCACCCCTGTCGCGGCGTGCGCACGCGACTCCGCGCCTGGCGTGCCGACGGCCCTTGCCTCCGCTGATGCCGGTTCCGGCTCGGGTTCCGGATCGGCGGGCGGTGCCGTTCCGCCAGGGCCTCCGGCGCTGGCGGCGGGCTCACGGCCACTCGTGGAGGTCCATGAACCGACCGGTGACACAGGCGTCGGCTGTGGCGCCGGTTGCGGAGAGGGCGCCGGCATCGCGGACGCCTGCTCCTGGGGCGGCCCCCAGGCCCAGGTCGACGGCATCGATGGCTGTGGTTGTGGAAGAGCGGGTGCCACCGCCATGGCTGGCTGCGGTCCGTAGGGCCAGAGCTGGAGCGCGGCGGATGACGTTGGCGTCGCCCCCGTTGCCGACGCCACCCAGCCCCACCCGGGCAGGGGCGGCGCGGTTACAGGGGCGCCGTGCGGGCTCCACCCCCATCCCGGCTGCTGGTGGGGATGCGGTGGCTGTGCGGCTTGGGGCGGGAGCACTTGCGGTTGGGCGTAGGGATAGGGGTACGGGGGCACGGCCGGCTGGACCGGCTGTTGAGGCGCGTGCCAGCCCCAGCCGGCTGGCGGTGGCGATGGCGGCGGAGGGTAGCCGGCGAGGTGCGGATAAGCCGGCGCCGGCGGATGTGGCTGTGCCGGTTGCGCATACGGTTGGGGGTGTGGTTGGGGGGCCCCCCAGGCCCATCCTGGTTGGGGTGCCCCAGCGGCGGCGGCATGCGGATAGGGCGCCTCGGCCGGTGGCTGAGTGGCGGCGGCGGGCGCGGGTACGGGCACGGGCTGGGCCGGCGGGGGTGAGCGCGGCGTCGGGGAGGGCGGTGCCGTGACGGGGGTCGCGGCGTGGCCAGGATCGGGCGCGCGCGCTGGTCTCGGTGGCATTTCCAGCGGCACTGCCGCCGGTTCGGGCGGCGGCGGTGGCGTCGAAACCGCTGACGGCGAGGCCGGTGGCGGAGGTGGCGCGACTGGGCGCGGTTCGGGCGGCTGCGGCGGCAACGGTGGCTCGGGCGGCAACGGTGGCTCGGGCGGCAACGGTGGCTCGGGCGGTGCGGCGACCGGAGGTGGAACCGGCGCCGCCTGAATGACTGGCGGCTGCGCCGCCGCCGCCTTGAGGCCCTGAAGCCGCAGCCACACCTTGGCGACATCTTGCGTGCCCCCGACCCAGCCGCGCAGGTCGCGCATCAGGTTGACGACCTCCTGCGGTGACCCGGCCTCCGGCGGTCGCTTGACCGCGAACCGGGCCTCGCCCAGCACCACGGCCAACCCTTCCACCGAGAGCCCTCCGGCATACCCTCGGATCGCCGACATCTTGGTGTGAAGCGCCAGCACCGGATTGGGCACCGCGACGGCGCCGTGGCGTCCGTCCACGTGCCAATGGGGCTCATCCGCGGGTGCGGTGATCATGCCGTCGACACCGACCGGTTCCAACAGGAACACCGCGTGCTGCAGGCGCAACACGGCATCGACCACGGGCGATTCCCCGTCCGCCCCCGTGGGCAGCGGCAAATCGCATATGATCTCGTAACCCATCTCCTGGAGGCGCCGCAGTAAGGTGGTCCAGGTGGTCCAGTGTGGGTTGGCGTCGTTGGATCCGGCGGGTCTGAACAAAAAACGGTCCCAGACACTGCGCCGCTCGGCCCCGCCCCCGTTCCTGGTCGCCCCCATGTGACCTTGCCTCCGGCTGTGAAGGGAAACACGGATTTCCTTCCGTCCCTTAGAGAACATTGTGAAAAGTTTCCCGGTTAAAGGCAATCCTGGGGGGCGCGGCCGCGTCTTGTTAACAACCGCGATGCGGTTGGACGGAGCCAGACAACACCCCACATGCAGGTCGCCACGGCGCCGATCAGGCCCGGCGGCCCTGCCAGTGGAGAGTACTCCGGCTTAACAAGTCTATTGATTGTGCCAGCACCAAGGACGCCGCACCCATGATCGACCCCGCGCTCCACGGCGACGACGACGCCGTCCCGTCTCCTTGCGTGAATGTTTGCCGATTGGACGAGTCAAGGGTGTACTGCGTTGGCTGTGGTCGGCACATCGACGAGATTCGCGCCTGGCGCCGCATGAGCGCCGATGAGAAGCGAGCCGTCTGGGCGCGTTTGCGGGCGTAAGGGCGATGAGCGGCCGACCACGGGTGTCGCCGCGCCGGGCACCCACACGCTCCCTCGATTCGGTTGGCGGGACGGTCAACCAGGACGAGGCATGACCAATAATGACCAAAAAATATGCCTCTTCGCTGTTTGACGTGGAATTGGGGTTCGGATTCGGGGCCGACTGACGCCTACCGGAGATGGTTTATCCCTTTGTCAGGCTGGGCGCGCGGCCATCCCTCCGTCCCGACCTGGCAACCGCCGGGGTTGGACGGACGTGGTGGACCGCATGCACGCGAACGAGACTCTCGCCCTTGGTCTTGGGATCGAGGCGCCTTGGAAGCTGGAGGACCAGCGGCTTGATACGCAGGCTTCGCCGCACGTGCTGCACTTGACCGTGGCGGCGGACCGGGGCTCCGCGTTCGCCTGCCCCACGTGTGGCCGCTCCTGCAAGGCGCACGACTTCGACGAGTTCACCTGGCGCTACCTGAATTTCTTCCAGCACCACTGCCACATCACGGCGCGCGTGCCCCGGGTCCACTGTCCGGAGCACGGCGTTCACCGGGTGACGGTGCCCTGGGCGCGCGAGGGCGGCCGGTTCACGCTGCTGTTCGAGCAGGCCGCCATGATGCTGGTGCGCGAGATGCCGGTGCTGGCGGTCGCCCGCCTGATGGAGATCACTGACACGCGCCTGTGGGACACGCGCCTGTGGCGCATCATCACCCATGACGTCGACCATGCGGTTGCCGCGCAGGACCCGTCCGACCTGAAGGCGTTCGGCCTCGCCGATTGAAACCTCCGGCCACAGTACCGCCCGTCTCGAAGGCCTGAACGGCCTGTTTCAGGCCGCCAGGGCGCGCGCCCGAGGGTACCGGAACGCCACAACCTTCGCGGCCATGATCTACCTGATCGGTGCCCCCATCCACGTCTGTATTTCCCCATGACCGGCTTATCCCCCTGTGTCCGGTCGGCGCAGTCGGTGGTGGATCCGGAGGTCGCGCGTACCCCAAGTCATGGGGTTCCCGGACACAGGGGGATAAGCCTTCCCCATGAAACGTCGAAGAACCTTTTTTCCAAGCGAACGACCGTAGGCTGGCCAGCTTTCGGCTTGCCTCCGCCCCGTACCCCTATCCCCCCGTCACGCTCATGTGTCGGCCCACGGCGGGGTGGGTCCGGGCGCGGTCGATGACGAAGTCATGACCCTTGGGCTTGCGGGCAATGGCGGCGTCGATGGCCTCCAGCAGCGGGCCGTCGTCGTCGGGAAAGGCGCGCAATGGCGCGCGCAGGTCGGCGGCGTCCTCCTGCCCCAGGCACATGTACAGCGTGCCGGTGCAGGTGACTCGCACCCGGTTGCAGCTTTCGCAGAAATTATGGGTCATGGGGGTGATGAAGCCGATCCGCTGGCCGGTCTCGGCCACCTCCACATAGCGGGCCGGCCCGCCGGTGCGATAGTCGGTG
>JANQGN010000580.1 GCA_028277295.1 Rhodospira sp. | reverse complement strand
CTAAATCGCGTCGCTGCCGCGTTCGCCGGTGCGGATGCGAATGGCCTCCTCCACGGAGGTAATAAAGATCTTTCCGTCGCCGATGCGTCCGGTCTGAGCCGCCTGCTGGATGGCCTCCACGGCCCGCTCCACCAGGTCGTCCTCGATCACCAGTTCGATCTTCACCTTGGGCAGGAAGTCAACCACGTACTCGGCGCCGCGATAGAGTTCCGTGTGCCCTTTCTGGCGGCCGAACCCCTTCGCCTCGGTGACGGTGATGCCCTGCAAGCCGATCTCATGAAGGGCTTCCTTCACTTCGTCCAGCTTGAAGGGCTTGATGATCGCCTCGATCTTCTTCATGGGTACCGGTCTCTCCGCCCGTTCCGTGCCAAACCTCGCCGCACCGCCTGAGTCGCGACCGTCGCGACTGCCGCATCCGTGGCGTCCGTCGCGGCCAGGGCTATTCCGCTCCAGGCCGGCAGCCTTGTCCGGTCCTTTATCACGCGGCGTGCCAACTGGCCACTGCGACGCCGGGCCTAGAGATATCCCCGGTTTTCTGGCGGTTTTCCCGCCCGTACCAGCGCAAGACGTGCCCAATGGGGTTGCACATCGCCCAATCCATGGGCACAAACACAAAGCGCGCGGGCTCTCATGCCCCGACCGCCCGACTCCGCGCGCCCGTCATCCCGGAGATCACCATGTCGCTCGGTCAAGCCTTCGCCGCCCTTTTCTCGGCCATCGAAACGCTGGCCTCCATGGATGCCGATCTCAGCCATCGCCTGAGCGTGGTCTACCGCCGCTGTCTCAGGTCTTTGGACACGTCTTGCATCGAACCAGAGGCGACACGCCACCAACTGGAAGCCCTGCGCGACACCCTGGCCAAACACGATCCAGACGGCGCCGCCGGCGCCGTCGCCACGCGCGCGTCGCAAGTGCGGGGACTGGACAGCCAAACCATGGAAGACATGGCTCGGGAAATCGTCGATCTGTACATGGACCTGCTGCTGGGGGGACGGTCTCTGAATGGCAACGGCAATGGTCATGGCCGTCGGAGCGGCAAGGGCGTGAAAGTCTGACCGTGTCGCCCGTTTGCCTTATGGCCAGCCCGGGACATCGCGGGAGCCGGGTTATATATTGTTTGTCGAGCCCCGAATAGCATGCCGCCCGAATAGCATGCCATATGTGGTGTGTTTCACGGTTTTCCGGACAGACCCTCAAGAAATGCGGTGAAAGCGGCCAACGCGGTGCTGTCGTCCTATGGAACCACCATATTCACGGTCATGTCGGCGCTGGCGGCGAAGCACGGCGCGATCAATCTGGGCCAGGGCTTCCCCGAGGGGCTGGAGCCGCCCGCCGTGCTCAGGGCCGCCGCCCGGGCCGCCGAGGCCGGCCCGCACCACCGCCTCCCGCGATGCAGCTCGGCCTGAAAATCACGGGACTGCGTGGAATTCGGGTTGACGGCTGTTCTTGCTTTTTTTACACTGATACTGGTTATTTTTTTTGAATGACCTTTTAATGGTGCCATGAGGAAGGTAATTGAATATGCCTCCGTTCGCCGAGGAGGCTGGGTAGAATGTCCCGAAAAAAACGCCTTTGTAGAAAGCACCGTCCAGTTTTTTCCATAGGGGGATGTTATGTCGGCGACCAGCAACAACAACGACTTGGTTGCACATTTTACTTCGTCTTTCTCCGGGTATCTTGACGGCCTATCTAAATGGAATAACTTGGATGAGCTGTCCGAGTTCATAAAAAAGCAAGATTATTTCTCCACATACATGATTAAGTATCTATGTTGGTCGGTCGCGATTGGTATTTTAATTGACAAAGTCAGCGATTTCACTGGATTCGGTGCTCCAAATCCTGTCATGTCAACCTTCAGTATTCCACTGGTTGGTGATCTCCTCTTAGCTTTGATTGTTTATTTGGGTTCAACGCTTTCCGCCGGCATCGCACATTTCGTCGTCCGAAAGCTCGGGGGAACTGGCCGCTTCGTGAATTCTTTTGTCGCGAACCTGTACGTTACCGCGACAGTTTATCCTTTTGGAATATTAGCGACTAATGTTATACTTTCTTTGTTCGCGACAATGCCCATCTTCCAACTTATGTTGATGGTCGTTGTCAGCCTTGCGCAGTTGGTGTACCTCTCGACGTTGTTGGGAAAGGTTCACGCCCTTCCTCGCGGTAAGTTGTATCTTGGAATACTGATCGCGACAGTCGTCCCGTTTTTCTCCGTCAGCTTGGTGTTCGGACTCGTAGTTGGACTGATCGCCGCGTTCGCGTCCCACTCTTCCCGGAATTCGCAGCACACGATTGGGCTTTCGACGAGTTGTCATGCATACTCTTTACAGTTGGGGGTCAACTACGTGTGCCAGACTGCCCCACAACCGGTCGGGATGTCCTGTGTTTGTTTGAATTCTTATACCGTGGAATTCGACCACGGCGTGACCCGGTAGGCGCTTGCCGCCTGTCGGCCGGCCACGCCGCAAAGCTTGGGGCGGCGCTCTCGTGCCCCCCGACACCTGAACGGCATGCCTGCGGGTGGCGTGTTTTCGCTTGGCGCGACGCCGCCGCGCGGCGCCCTGCCCGAGGTCCCATGCATCGGCCCGCGTCACCACCAGCTTGGAAAGCCGCCGCGTCCGGCCTGTAGCGGAACGCTCGTTCCGTCGATGTCAGGTCACCGATCATGGACATTGACCGTTGCCGTCACGCGAGTAGCCGGGACGATGCATGACACCCTGGATCGCCGCCATCGGCGACAGGTCCATTGGCCGGCGATGAGAATTCCTGCGGTGCTTTTTTCTGACGCCGGAGCCACGTTACGCATTTGAGGCTCCCCGTCGTGGTCCCGGGCCGTCTCCATCCGTCCGAGACACCACCCGAGTCCAGATCCGGAGTGCCGATTCGTGAAAGCCACCAATCCGATCCTGTCGTCCTATGGAACCACCATATTCACGGTCATGTCGGCGCTGGCGGCGAAGCACGGCGCGATCAATCTGGGCCAGGGCTTCCCCGAGGGACTGGAGCCGCCCGCCGTGCTCAGGGCCGCCGCCCGGGCCGCCGAGGCCGGCCCGCACCAGTATCCACCGATGATGGGCATTCCGGCCTTGCGTCAGGCGGTCGCCACCCATGACCGAACGTTCTACGGCCTTGACCTGAACCCGGAGACCGAGGTGATGGTCACATCGGGGGCGACGGAGGCGCTCGCGGATTGTCTGTTCGGTCTGATCGAACCCGGCGACGAGGTGGTTCTGATCGAGCCCCTGTATGACAGCTATCTCCCCATCGTCCGCCGCGCTGGCGGCGTTCCCCGCTTGGTGCGCGTGGCGCCGCCGGACTGGACCCTGCCGCGCGCCGCCCTGGCCGAGGCGTTTAACGACCGGACCAAGCTGGTTCTGCTCAACAGCCCCATGAACCCCTCGGCCAAGGTGTTCGACGAGGGCGAACTGGCCTTTGTCGCCGACCTTTGCATCCGGCACGACGCCTATGCCGTGTGTGACGAGGTCTACGAGCATCTTGTGTTCGATGGCCGACACCATGTGCCCTTGATGACTCTGCCCGGGATGCGCGACCGCTGCCTGCGCATCGGCTCGGCCGGCAAGACCTTCTCGGTGACAAGCTGGAAAGTGGGCTACATCGTCGCCGCGCCAGCCCTGTTGGCCCCGGTGGCCAAGGCACACCAGTTTCTCACGTTCACCACGCCCACCTGCCTGCAAAACGCGGTCGCCTTCGGCCTCGGACAGGATCGAGCCGTCCTGGAGCATCTGGCGGTGGACATGGCCGCACGCCGCGACCACCTGGCCAGCGGCTTGCGCGGCATCGGCTTCCCGGTGCTGGACAGCGCCGGCACCTACTTCCTGACCGCCGACATCCGGGGCGTGGGGTTCGAGGGCGACGACGAAGCCTTCTGCCGTCACATCACCGAACACGCCGGAGTCACGGCCGTGCCGTTCTCGGCGTTCTACCAGGACCCGGCCGCCGCGCCCCGTCACTACGCCCGCTTCTGCTTCGCCAAGCTGGATAGCGCGCTCGACGAGGCGGTCACCAGGCTGACGCGGCATTTTGGACAGGGGTAAGAGGCGTCGCGACCCCCAACCGTCACGCCGCGCGGCTGGCGAGAAACGCCCCGGTCTTCATGTCGGTTTCAAGAATGTGGCTGGTCAGCCAGTCCTTCAGAAACGGCAACAGGGTCTGAGCCACGTCGGCGTCGCCATCCAGATATTTGAGGTGCAAATCCTCGACCGCCTCGGTCAACTCCGCGTGTTGCGCCTTGTGCATCAGGATGTCCGGATCACCGTGCGCCTGCATCAGGTCCTCTTCGTGACGAAAATGCCAGATCGTGTAGCTGATCAACTCTTCCAGGAATCCACCGACAACATGGGGCGCATGGCCCGCCGCAACGGCCGCGTCCACATCGTTCAGAAGATCAATCAACTTCTTGTGATCATTGTCAATTTCGTCGAATCCGACGCTCAGGTCCTCGGACCATTCGAGCAAGGCCATCGTCGTCCCTCCCCCTTCCCTTGGTCACTCGTGAACCCACGGCGAAACAGGCCGCGGCACACTGCATATCGGCGGTTGGGACGGACGCGACAATCCCCCAGATGGACAGGGGAATTACCTCGTTCTATCTATCATAGCCTGTCTCAAAGATCTCGACAGACACTCTCGGTTTGCTCCCGCATCCCCGACCCGGCGCCGTCGGTCAACAGATCACGGCCTTTCGGACAGACTGTCCGACGGTCCCCTCGGCGACACTGGTCAGAAATCGTCCAAAAGATTTCCTTGTCTGTCGTCGGACCCCTTGGTCCGCGCCGAACGGCGCCGGGCCGGTGGACGGGAGGAAAGGCCACCACCGGACGGCTCGTCCTCTCGCTCGCCCACCCCCCTCACCGTTACCCCGACCGTCCGCGCGCGGGCGAATTCCAGGGTGAGGGGCTGACCGCCGGTCAAGCCGTCTGGTTGGATCACCGGGCGCCCGTCGGCATCACGCACCAGCACGAAACCGCGCTCCAGCACCCGCTGAAACGAGACGCTCTCCAGCAACCGCCGCTGCCCCTCCAGGCGCACGCCGCACTGCTCCAGGACCCGCCCCATGGCCGCGTCCAGCCCCCGCGCCAGCGGACGCAGATCGCTCGCCCGCAGGGCCACCACCTCGCGCGGGCCGCGCAGGCGGGCGAAGGCACGGTCCAGCGCGGCCGCTCGCCGCTCCAGGAGCGCCATCCAGGCGATCCCGAGCCGCTGCTCCCGGTCATCCAGACGTTGCGCCAGGTCGTCCACCAGGCGCCGCACATCCGGCAGGCCGCGCGCCAGGCCCTCCACCCGCACCCGGCGCTCGTCCAGTAACCGCCCCATGGCCCCCAGCAGCCGCCGACCGTCATCGGTGACCTGGGCCAGCAGGTCCAGCCGCACCGGCACCACCATCTCCGCGGCGCCCGTGGGCGTCGGCGCGCGCAGGTCGGCAGCAAAATCGATCAGGGTGGTATCGGTCTCATGACCCACGGCGGAGACCAGCGGGATCATCGACTCGGCGGCGGCACGAACCACCGCCTCGTCGTTGAACGCCATGAGGTCTTCAAGGCTGCCGCCGCCCCGCGCCACGATCAGCACGTCCGGACGCGGCACCGGTCCCGCCACCGGCAGGGCGTTGAAGCCCTGGATGGCGGCGGCGATCTCGGCGGCGGCGCCCTCCCCCTGCACCCGCGCCGGCCACACCAGCACCCGGCGCGGAAAACGGTCGTTCAGTCGATGCAGAATATCTCGGATCACCGCGCCGGTGGGTGACGTCACCACCCCCACCACGCCCGGCAGAAATGGGATCGGCCGCTTGCGCGCGGCGTCGAACAGCCCCTCGGCGGCCAGCCGGCGCTTGCGCTCCTCCAGCATCTTCAGCAGCGCGCCCTCGCCGGCCAGTTCCAGGGACTCGATGACGATCTGATAGCTGGAGCGACCCGGGTAGGTGGTCAGACGGCCGGTGGCAATGACCTCCAGTCCCTCCTCGGGCTTGAGGGACATCTTGGTCATGGCGCCACGCCAGATGACCGCGTCCAACACCGCCGCGTCGTCCTTGAGGCGCAGGTAACAGTGCCCGGAGCCGGCCACCTTGGGCTGGGAGATCTCGCCGCGCACGCGGACGCGCCCGAAGGCGTCCTCGACCGCGCGCTTGAGGGCTTGGGACAGCGCCGAGACCGTGACCTCTGGCAGGTTGTGGGTCGGCTCGAGAGATGGGGGCGGCTCTGTGGTCATGACCGCAAGGTATGCTAAAAGCGGCGCCCGAGGCAAAGCGGGACCCCAAGATCAGGAAAGGCGCATCCCATGAAGGTTCTGGTGATCGGTGGCGGCGGACGGGAACACGCGCTGTGCGAGGCCCTGGTGCGCTCCCCACGGCTGACCCGCCTGTGGTGCGCGCCGGGCAACGCTGGCATTGCCCGCGTCGCCACCTGCCTGACCGAGGTGGGCGCCGAGGACCTGGGCGCGATCCTCGCCGCCTGCCGGACCCACGCCATCGACCTGGTGGTGGTGGGACCGGAGGCGCCGCTGGTGGCTGGCCTTGTGGATCGCCTGCGCGCCGCCGGCATCCCCGCCTTTGGCCCCACGGCCGAGGCCGCGCGCCTGGAGGGCTCCAAGGGCTTCATGAAGGACCTGCTGGCCGAGGCCGGAGTCCCCACCGCCGCCTACGGCCGCTTCACCGAGGCCGCCACCGCCGGGGCCTGGATCAAGGCCCAGGGCGGCCGCCCCCTGGTGGTCAAGGCCGATGGCCTGGCCGCCGGCAAGGGCGTGATCCTGTGCGACACCGAGGGCGAGACCCTGGCCGCCATCGACACCATGATGACGAACCGGGCCTTCGGCGCGGCCGGCGACGCGGTGGTGGTCGAAGAGCGGCTCGAAGGCGAGGAAGTGAGCATCTTCGCCCTGTGCGACGGAACGACGGCGGTATGGATGGGCGCCGCCCAGGACCACAAGCGCGTCGGCGAGGGCGACACGGGCCCCAACACCGGCGGCATGGGGGCCTATGCCCCGGCCCCCGCCCTCACGCCGGCCCTGAGGACCAGGGTCATGGCCGAGATCATCCAGCCCACCGTGGACGCGCTCGCGGCGCGCGGCACGCCCTTTACCGGTGTGCTGTTCGGCGGGCTGATGATCCACGAGGGCGAGCCAAGGGTCCTGGAATTCAACGTGCGCTTCGGCGATCCGGAATGCCAGGTCCTGATGGCCCGGCTGGACGGCGACCTTCTGGCGCTTCTGGACGCCGCCGCCCACGGCCGCCTGGCCGAGGTCGATCCGCCGCGCTGGCGCGACCAGACCGCGCTGGTGGTGGTGATGGCGGCGCGCGGCTACCCCGGCGCCTACGAAAAGGGCACGGCCATCGGGGGGCTCGACGCGGCCGAGGCCGTCGAGGGTGTCACGGTGCTGCATGCCGGCACCAGGGCCGGGCCGGACGGCGCCATTCTGGCCAACGGGGGTCGCGTCCTGGGCATCACCGCCCTGGGCGACAGCGTGACCCAGGCCCGCGACCGCGCCCACGCCGCCATCGATGTCCTCGACTGGCCCGAGGGCTTCTGCCGCCGGGACATCGGCTGGCGCGCCATCGATCGGGGCGCCTGAGGGGCGACGCTACTGTCCGCTGGAGCGATTGGTGATCTCCGGGAGCAGGGACTTGATCCAGCCGGAGAAGGCGTCGGCGTTGCGGGTCTGGATCCACACGGGGCCGGGGCCCGTGAACTCCATCACCAGACCCTCGCCACTGGTGGCGCTGGTCATGGCCCGCTTGAAGAACCCCCCGGTGCCGGCGACCATGCGCGTCTCCATGCCCACCCCCTCGGCATAGGCCACCATGTGACCGCTGTCGACGATGGTGCGCTCGCCCGGCGCCAACTCGCGGCAGACGATGGCGCCGAAGGACGACAGGAACAGCACACCGCTGCCCGACACCTTCAACGCGAACAGCCCCTCACCCCCCAGCAGACCGCGCAGGCCGCTGAAGGACGTGTCCACCGTGATCCCGTCCGACGACGCCAGATAGGACCCGGCCTGGATGATCAGGGCCTCATTGTCCAGGCCCACCGCGCTGATATCGCCCGGCACGGGCGGCGCGAGCGCCAGGTGTCCCGGGCCCTTCTCGGCCGTGTAGGTGCTGACGAAAAAGCTCTCGCCCCCCAGGGCGGAGCGCGCCAGACCGCTCAAGGCGCGCCCAAGCAGACCACCGGACCGGTTTCCGCCGATGCTGGACTCCAGGGTGAGGGTCGATGACATGGAGACCATGGCGCCCGACTCACATTGCACCTGGTCGCCGGCGTCCATGTCCAGCTCCAGCAACGCAAACGCGGGTCCGTTGGTAATGTTGAACTGCATGGGGGGCGACTCCTTCCTTGGCCTTCGGAACGCTGGCCTTCGGGAGCCTACCGCATGCCGACCGCGAACGGAACGCCGCGCGCGCCACAAGAAAGGCACGAAAAACGACACCCGCGACCTCGGTCAGGGATGGATCGCCTCAGGCGAACGAAATCAAAGTCAGGAAGGGAATGGGGCGAGTAGACGGATTTGAACCGACGACCTCTTGGACCACAACCAAGCGCTCTAACCTACTGAGCTATACCCGCCACCAAGACATCGACCTCTCGGGACTAACAGGAGCGGCCCCAGGATCGATGCCGGCCGGTGCCTGATCGGCGCCCGGCGCGAGAAGGCGGTGGATATCCCATCCACCCCGCGCCGTCAAGACGGTAAACAGTCACACCAGGGCTCCGAACCCGGATGACAGATCCGTCAGGGTGCTCGTTTCCGTTGGAGATCCTTCGCCCCCTTTGGGTGCTCAGGATGAGGGCTGTCCATTTAAAACAACCTCATCCTGAGGGCGTGAAACGACCGAAGGATCTCCATCGCGTGCTCCGATCCTCTCGGAAGGCGCTTCTTAAACGATCGTCCATCCGGGTTCGGAGCCCTGACAGTCACACCTGGGTGAAACTGGCCCATCCGGCGGATCACCCCAAGACCGGGCGGCATCGTCACCACCACGCGGCGGATCGACGGAGACACGATCACTCGCCCAGGCGCTCGTCCATGATGCCGCCGACGGCTTCGAGCAACACGGTCAGAGTCGCGATCTGATTCAAGGAAAACCCGCTGAGGTGATCGACCACACGGGCGAAATCCTGCCCGTGGGCCTGTTCATGCGCGTGAAACGCCCGCCACCCCAACGGTGTTAGGCTGAGCTGCCATTCCTTGTTGCTGTGCGGCGCGCGCACCTTGGTGAGGAACCCCTTGGCCGCGAGCTTCGTCACCATCTGTGAGGCGGCACTCTTGGTGATACCGAAGGTGGTCGCGACATCGGTCACGCTCAACCCCGGGCGATCGCCGATCGCCTCGATCGTGTGTGCTTCCTTGGTGGTAATCGCCAGATCCTCGTCGATTCGGATCGGCAATTCCTCGATACGAGCGAACCTGTTGGCAACGCGCATGAGCTGCCATACCGTCGCCCTGACCAAATCTTCCTTACTGTCGCCGTTCATGTCTTTGACAGTATAGTGCTTTAACCATGGGATCAAGGGGTCCGCCCCGTGGGCCAGGGCTCCGAACCCGGATGACAGATCCGTCAGGTTGCTCATTTCCGTTGGAGATCCTTCGCACCCTTTGGGTGCTCAGGATGAGGGCTGTCCATTTAAAACAACCTCATCCTGAGAGCCCGTCCGGAAAGTCTCGGAAGCCACAATATGTAGTGTGCCTGCGCCCGACTCGCATGCCGTATGTGGTGTCTTGCAAGGCTTTCCGGACAGACACTGAGGGAGTGAAACGACCGAAGGATCTCCATCGCGTGCTCCGGTCCTCTCGGAAGGCGCTTTGTGACCGTTTGTCCATCCG
>JANQGN010000473.1 GCA_028277295.1 Rhodospira sp. | reverse complement strand
CTGGAACAGGCTGTTGACCCAGGGATCCCGGTACTGGGTGAAGGGGAAGGTGGACGAATAGACGCTGGAACAGCCGGTGGCGTTGGCGATCATGTTGCTGGCCGGACCATTGCCGGTGGGGCCGCTTTCCAGGCGGAACAGCGTCGCCTCCAGGGTCGCCATGGCCTGCTCGACGCGGGCCCGCCGCGCGCTGTCCTCCGCCGGCAGGGTGGGCAGCTTGGCGGTCAGGCCGTCCAGCAGGCGCTCGATCTCGGCGATCTGTGCCGTCCGCTCCTTCTGGTGCAGGGCATGGCTGGCGGCGATCACCAGGCGTACGGCCGTGGCCTCGCCGCAGCCCCGGCAGGCGCCATGGCCGCCGGTGGTGGAATAGTAGGTGTCGCGGTCCAGGATCATGCGCTTGGCCTGCGGGCCACTGAGGGTCTGGGTGAAGCGCTCCGACGTGTTGGGCAACTGGGTCCAGGCCTCGAAGCGATCCTTCAGCATCTCCAGGACGTCTTCGTTCTGCTCACGCTGCTCGAGGGCCCCCGGGGCGCAGACGGTCACGCATTCCAGGCAACCGCTGCACTTCCAGGGGTCCAGGGCGACGGAGAACAGGCCGCCGGCACCCGGCGTCTTGCGCTCCATCTGGCTGTAGAACACCGCCGTCTTGGACACGGGATAGGAGGCCAGGGCCTCGGTGACCTGGGCCACGGTGTCCGACAGGCCGGCATCGGCGGGGATGACTTTGGCCGCCGCCTCGGCGAAGGCATCGTGCAACGCCTTGGGCTTATTGCCGACCGCCTTGAGGACGTCGCGGACACCAGCGCAGAGGGCATCCATGTGCTCGGCCATGGCCACCGCCTCGGGCGCGGCCGGCTCCAGCGCGCGCAGGCCCCGCGCCACCAGGTCCTCCAGATCATGGACGGTGGCCGGCATGGCCGCGTCCGGGCAAACCAGGGTGCATTCCAGGCAGCCGGTGCACTTGTCGGCGTCGAACACCGGCACCTGACGGCGGAACAGCCCCTTGTCCTTCATGGCGCCGCTGGCCGGCGGCATGAACAGGCCGGCGCCCGGCATCACCGGCGCCTCGGCGATGGTGCCTTCGCGGAACGGGCGGCCCATCATGTCGTCGAAATAGCCGGGGTCGAACAGCGCGCTCGGCGAGCACGAGCCCCCCAGGCCACAGGGCAAGGCCGACAGCGCCACGGTGCGCTCGTCCAGGGCCTCGTTGGCCTGCTCGGCGTCGAGGAACTCGGGCGAATCGTAGGGCACCTCGACCGTGGCGGCCATGCCGTCGCGGATCACCGCCATGTTACCTTCGACGACGGCCTGGCCCTTGCCGCCAAACTTCTTGACGATCTGCTCGCGCACCCGGTCCAGCAGGGTGGCCTCGTCGGCCCCATGGCTGATGCGCGCCTCGTGGCCGCACACCGCGCCAATGAAGGCGATGCCCATCATCCGGGTTTCCAGCTCCGCCGAGGGCGCGTGCCGGCGGGCCACGGCGAAGGCGTCGACCACGTGGAAATGGATGCCCTTCTCGCGGATGTCACGCCGGGCCACGGCCGGCAGGCCACGCCAGACCTCCAGCGGCGACAGGTTGGACTGGAGCACGAAGGTGCCGCCCTTGGCCAGGCCGCGCAGCGGGTTGGAGTGGGCGAAGACCTTGTGGTCCGGAGAGAGGACGATCTCCACGTCCTCGATCTCGGCGTTGGTGATCTTCACCGGCTCGGGGCTGAGGGTGATGTAGTAGTTGGTGGGCGCGCCGCTTTTCTCCGAACCGTACTTGGGCGCGGCCTTGGAGTACAACTCCAGCACCCCGGCCAGGATGTCGGTCAGCAGCTTGCCGGTGGCCACGGTGCCGTAACCGCCCACCGAGTGGAAGCGGATGCGGAACGCATCGTCCGGCAGCAGATGGGGGTTCTCGCCCGTCTCCAGCGCCATCACCTCGGTCTGCGGATAGGCGGCCTTCAGGCGGGCCTGGGCCTCGGCCAGGCGGGCCGGCGGGTTCTTGTAGAAGAACTGCGAGCCCAGATAGACCAGCGGCGCCCGCGCGGCGGCGTCCATGGCGTCGAACGCGGCCACCAGGTGGCGCGGTTGCAGGTCATGGCCGCCCAGGCCGAAAATGGCGGTGGTCAGACGCGGGGTCTCGGCCAGCGCCGGGATGTCCGGGTGACTGGCGCCGGTGGCGTTCTCGCGCGCCTTGGCCAGGGCGCGGGTCACCAGGCCGGTCAGCGAGGTGATGTCGGAGCGTTCCAGCACCGTGACCGCCCGCTTGCCGGCCAGGGCGGCGGCGATCTCGGCCTCCGGGAACGGCTGCAACAGCTTGACGGAGATCGAGCCCACCTTGCGTCCCTGCTTGCGCAGGTGATCGACCACCGCCTCCACGTCCTGGGTCACCGAGCCCAGGCCGATCAGGACCGTCTCGGCGTCGTCACAACAATAGGGCATGATGGGACCGTAGTGACGGCCCGTCATATCGCCATAGGCGGCCATGGCGGCGCGCGCCAGGCGCGGCACGTCGGCGGCGAAGTGGGTGAAGTGGTCGGCGGCACCGGCCTGAAAGTCCGGCTGGTTTTGCACCGGACCGGTCAGGCCGGGATTGTTGACGTCCACCAGGGCGGGCACGCGCTGGCGGGTGCCCTTCTCCCAGGCGTTCAACCACTGGCGCCGCCAGCGGCCGCGCAGGTCCTGGGGCAGGTGATCCAGGGTTCGCGGGAGCAAGGCGCCGTCCGTGTCGGTCTCGACGGTCTCGGCGTTGTCCTCAAGGAACGCCTCCAGCGCCGCCCGACCCTCGTCGGCGATCGAGTCCCGATGGCGCTCCAGCCAGGCCGTCAGCTGATAGACGCGGCCCCTGGCGCCAAACAGGATGTCCTGGGCCACGGTGGGCGCGGGCATGCGGCCGGCCGGATCACCCAGATAGGCCTTCAGCAACGCCGGCTCGGGAAGAACCGCCTCGCTCATCATGTGGCTGGTGGCGAAGCCGTCCATGGCGTTAGCCACCGGGATCAAGGAGTCGGCGCTGATCTTATAGGCGATGGCCGCCAGGTCCGCGGCCTCCTGCGGCGTCGAACCGAACAGGATAGTATAGCCGGAAGGCAGGAGCGCATAGACGTCGTCATGGCCGGCCATCACGTTCAAAGAATGGCGCGAGACCACCCGGGCCGCGATCTGCAGCACGAATCCGCCGACCTTCTTGCCCACGGTGACGTAATGCGACTCCAGGCCGTACAGGATGCCCTGACTGGAGGAGGCGTTGGAAACGTACTTGCCGCCAGTAAGCGCCGCGCCCAGCGCGCCGCTCTGGGCCGAGTGCTCGCCCTCGGGCTCGAAGAAGAAGGGATGATGCCCCCAGACGTTGCAGCCACCCTTAGCCCGAAACTCTTCATAGAGCTCGGAAATCTCCGTGGACGGCGTAATGGGATAGCCAATCACACCGCCGCACACATGCGACATCACATGGGCAACGGCGCCGTTGCCGTTGATGACGGAGGGGATCCCTGGAAACGTCGTACTCATCGTCGTTCGTCCCGTTCGATTCGGAGCCTGGCGATTCGGCAAGCCGATATCGCTCCCGGCTATGTGGCGACCGTTTTCTGGCTGCGGCTGGCCGCGCGCACGCTCCCCTAGCACCTGTGCCACCCGGAGACGAGATCCCGGCAAGGGACGGCCTTGCCTCCCTGGCACGATGCTTCGCGGCCAGCGGGGATGCTGCAACGCGAAATCACGATGTTACGTGTAGTCTAATGTCCCGGTTAATAATAGTACCTATTTTGGTGCACAGTGACCAAATTTAACAATCGAAACTCGTTGTTTCTGAAACCAACCCTCTTAAAGACATAAACGCCGCTCTATGGCGGTAACGCACCCAGGCCGCCCAAGGGTGATCGCATAGGGACGCTGGGTCCATCATTCTCCGTCATCGCGGGACGAAGCCGAAGCGATCCAGGGCACAGCGCAGCGCACCGTTTAACCGTTTAGAGCAGAGGCGGTGCGCTGCCGACCCCATACGTGGCCGTCGAGCGCACCCTACGATCTACTTCCGAGAGGACCGGAGCACTCGATGGAGATCCTTCGGTCGTTTCACTCCCTCAGGATGAGGTTGTTTTAAATGGACAATCCTCATCCTGAGCACCCA
>JANQGN010000405.1 GCA_028277295.1 Rhodospira sp. | reverse complement strand
ACGATGACACGATGGGGAGCGGCGCGGGTCGAGTTTGTGACCCTGTGGCCGGAGATTCAGCGGCGTCTGGCGACGGGCACGCCGGTGATGCTCGTCTACCAGGAGCTTGTGGAGACCGGGCGGACCACCATGTCCGTCAAGTCGTTCTACAAGTATTGCCTGCGCCACGGCGGCCCGGCCAAGCCGGCCATCCCGGCCCCGTCGTCCCCCTCCTCCCCGTCCAAATCCCCCGGTCCCTTGACGTCTCCCGTGACGCCGTCCGTTCCGGCCCCCGTGACGCCGTCCGTCCCGGGCGCGTCCGCCGTGCCGGTTACCGCCGGCATGACGGGACCGTCGTCCCTGACCGCGACCTGGACGGAGAGCCCGGGGATCGACGACCTGTGGGGAAAGGACGAGGGGAAGGACGATGCGAAGACCGGGGACGCCAAGGACGGGGGCGCGATCACCCACGGCGGCGACGGCCTGACCTCGGCGGTTCCGGCCGACCCGGCGCCCGCGACCGATCCCGACTAATCCCGAGTCACACACAAGAAGGACTCTCACTCATGGCGGCCATCCACATGACCTTGCAGGGCAAGGGCGGCGTCGGCAAGAGCTTCATCGCCAGCCTGCTTGCCCAACACTTCCTCAAGCGCGGCCTGGCGCCGATCTGCCTGGACACCGACCCGGTCAACCAGACCTTCGCCGGCTACAAGGCGTTTTCCCCGGAGATCATCCGCCTGGGCGAGCGCCCCGACGAGATCAACCCGCGGTACTTCGACGCGCTGATGGAACGCATCCTCACCGCGCCCGACGATGCGGTGATCATCATCGATAACGGCGCCAGCACCTTCATGCCGCTGATCGGCTACATGGTCGAGGCGCAGGCCCTGCCCATGCTCCAGGAGGGTGGCCATCAGGTGCGCCTGCATTCGGTGCTCACCGGCGGCCAGGCCCTGGAAGACACCACGGTCGGCCTGAACAAGCTGGCGGTGATGATCCCCGACATTCCCCTCGTCGTCTGGCTGAACGAGTACTTCGGCCCGGTGGCCCGGCAAACCGCAAAGGGGGTGCAGCCCTTCGAGGACAGCCGCATCTACCAGACCCTCTCGGCGCGCATCGCCGCCATGATTCGCCTTCCGGAGGTCCGCAAGGAGACCTTCGGCAAGGACATCGCGGCGATGATGGAGGCGCGGCTGACCTTCGAGGAAGCTTGTTCCGGCGACGCCTTCCCGATCATGACCCGCCAGCGGCTGCGCATGACCTGGGCGACCCTCCACCAGGCCATGGACACGGCGCAGCTATGAAAGACACTGCGCCCGACATCGCGTCCGGCACGACATCCGGCCTTGGGCCGGACCACGGCCGCCTGCCGCCGCCCCGGAGTTTCGACGACCTGCGCGCCCAGTTGCTGCAGGCGCACGGCGTCGGCGTGTCGGCGGATGACCCGATCCTGCTCAGCTACACCCTGCACCGGGTCGCGCTTGAGGAGGTGGCCGAGACCCTGGCCACCGCCCGGGGCGACCTGTCCGCCGTCGTGCGCGACGCCTCGACGGAGTACGCCGTCAGCCTGCGCGCCGCCCTCGATGCCCTGCTCTCCGACAGCACCCGGCAACGGCTGATCGCCATGCAGGAGGCGGCCGTGCAGGCCGACCGCGCGGTGCTGGCCCTGCGCCGCACGGTGCGCTGGCTGGCCGTCATCGGCGCCCTGACCGTCGTGGCGGCCCTCGTCTCCCTGGTCGTGCTGACCACAACCCTCGCGTAATTCAAGGAGTTTTTACACCGATGACCGACACCAAGACCCCCGCCGCTCCGATCTCTTTTTCCTCTGTCGTCCCCCCCTCCGTTATCCCTGGCGCCCTGGGCGTGGTGCTCGCCGGGACCCTGATCGTGGACCCGTCGCCGGCGCATGCCTCGACCGACTGGACGGCGCCGATCCTGGACTTCCTGGAGAACCTGACCACCGGCGCGGCCCAGCTGGGTGCCGCCATCCTGGGCATCGGCATCATCGCCATCGGCCTGTGGGCCGCCTGGACCGGCCGCATGGACTGGCACCGCTTCGGCTTCGCTTTGGTGGGCGGCCTGCTGGTCATGGTCGGCCCGAAGATGGTCGAGATGCTGTTCAACGCGGCCGGCGCGTGAGGCCCGGCCATGAAAGCCGCCTCCGCCGTGCTGACCCAGACCCAGCGGCCGATGATGATCCTGGGGCTGCCGCCCATGCTGTTCATCCTGGCGACCAGCGCCGGGGCCGTCGCCGTGGCCCTGTGCCTGATCCTGGACGTCATGGCGCTGAGCATCCCCGCCGGCATGACCGTCATCGTCATCCTGTGGGTGACGTTCTGGCGGCGCTGCCGGGTGGACCACCACTTCGACCGCGCGCTGATGTTCACGCCGCGCGTCTGGCGCGGCGCCGCCACCCGGACGCTGGTCAGCGGGCGGAGGGCGCGCTGATGCCCTGGGACAGCATCCTGGCCACCGGGGTTGTGGCCGGCCTGGCCGGCGCCGCCGTGGTGCCGGCCCTGCGCCGGGCGACCTTCGGGACCGTGCGCCACGACTGGCTTCAGAACGAGCTGGCCCTGGACCGCGTCGAGCCCGACGGCCGCACCATCCGCGACAAGAGCGGCGGCCTGACCCGGGCCTGGGCGCTGCGCGGCGTCAGCTACGACGCCAAGGTGGAGCAGGAGCAGCACACCCTGCTGCTCGGCCGCAAGGACCTGATCGGCACCCTGGGCGACAAGGGCGGCCTGGCCCTGCGGCTGCTGGCGGTCAAGCGCCGCCGGCCCCTCCAGGTCGCCGCCACCTGGCCCTGCGACACCCTGACGGAGATCGGCCGGGGCGAGGAGCGGCGCTACACCGCCAGCCACGAGGTCGAATGGCTCCTGATCGCCTCGGGCCAGACCATGCAGGCGCTGCTGGACGCCGACCAGCATATCCACGCCCGCCTCGCCCCCTACCGGCCCGAGGCCGTCACCCGGCCCGAGGACCCGGCGGCGCCGTGCCCGCTCACCGGGCTGCTCAACGGCCTGGTCTGCGGCGAGTATCGCCGCGACCTGCCGGCGGTCTCGGCCAGCCTGTCGGGGTCGCTGCCCGGGGCCGATCTTCAGTTCGACAAAACCGGCGTGTTGCGCGTCCAGGGCGCGGACGGTCCCACCTGGCACCGGGTCATCGGCATCCGCGAATGGCCGGCCACGGTCTCCGGCCGGCTGATCGGTGAGCTGCTGGCGCTGCCCGGGGACCTGGAGATCATTCAGGTCTGCGAGCCCTTCGGCCGCGACCTGGCGCTGATGCTCTACAAGCGCCAGGAGCGCGCCCAGAAGAGCAACATCTTCTTCCCCAACCTGGCGCTGATCGGCGAGACCGCCACGGTGCTCGACCTGCTGTCCGAGGGCACGCTCACCCTGTTCGCCACCCAGTTCCAGGTGATCGCCCGGGCGTCCTCCGAGGCCGGCCTGGAAACCCTGGTCAAGGCGGTGCGCGAGATCCTGGGAGACCGGCGCATCGCCTACAGCGTGGAGACGGTGGGCGCGCCGGTGTGCTGGTTCAACCGCCTGCCGGCGGCGCCGTCGCGCAAGGCCCTGCAACCGGGCACGCGGCTGTTCCGGCCGCTGGTGCTGCGCGAGGAGAACATCGCCGCGCTGTGGCCGCTGCACCACGCGGCCACCGGCCTGCCCACCAGCCCCTTCGGCGCCCAGCCGGTGCGCCTGTTCCAGACGCTCACCGGCCAAGCCTACAGCTTCCAGTTCCACATTCAGGACAAGCCGCAGAGCCGGGGCAACTACCTGCTGTTCGCCCCCACCGGCGGCGGCAAGTCGACCCTGATGCTGCACCTGCTGGGCGGCCTGGCCAAGTTCGACGGTGTGCGCAGCTACATCTTTGATTCCAAGGAAGGCGCCCGCTTCATGGTCGAGGCCCTGGGGGGTGTGTACCAGGGCTACGACAGCCTGGCGCTCAATCCCCTGGACGTGGGGCCGGACACGCCCGGCGCCCGCAACCGTGTCGCCATGATCCTGCGCGCGCTGTGCGGCGACCTGGTGTTGACGCCCGAGAACAAGGAGGCGCTCGGCCACGCCGTCGACCTGGCGTTCCAGTTGGCGCCGCCGCACCGCACCCTCAACGAGATCTTCAGCCACGCCTTCCCGCGCCGCTCCGACCTGCGGCGCCACATGGCCCAATGGGTGACGGACGACAAGGGAAACCGGGGCCAGCACGCCCACGTGTTCAACGCCCCCCATGACAGCCTGGGCGGGATCCTCGACCACTACATGGTGGGCATCAACATGAGCGAGGCCCAGGGCGACCCGGACCTGGGGCCGCCGGTGGTCGGGCACATCGCCGAGGCCATCGGCCATTCGGCGTCGCGGTCCACCCGGGGCTTCGTCATCTTCATCGACGAGGCCGCCAAGCTGCTCGGCAACGCCGGCTTCTCGGCCCTGGCCGCCGAGATGTTCCGCGAATACCGCAAGCTGAACGGGGCGGTCGGCCTGGCCTTCCAGGACCCGGCGGCGCTGCTGCGCTGCCCGGAGAGCGCGGCGTTCATCGAGAACGCCTCGACCTTCATCTTCCTGCCCAACGCCCAGGCCAAGGCCGACAGCTTCAAGGACTTCGGCCTCAACGACGAGCACCTGGCCTTCGTGATGGGCCAGACCGTCACCCAGGGCCGGCGCCAGGCCCTGGTGATCAAGCGCGACGCGGCCAGCGGCTTCGACGAAAGCGCCATCCTCGACATCGACCTCGGCTACCTGGGCGATGCCTTGCGCTTCTACCGCGCCGGCACCGACGCCAACCGGCACCTGGAGACACTCAAGGAGACCTGGGGGGAGTCATGGCGGACGCATCTTTGAAAGCGCGCCTCGCGCGTGGTGTGGCGCGGGTGGCGATCGCCGCGTCCCTGGTGGTCGGCGTGCCCACGGCGGGCTACGCGGCGATGGCGGTGATCGACGCCAGCGCGCTCGCCAAGCTGAGCGAGCAGCTCAACTCCATGAAGCAGGAGCTGGAGGCGGCCTTCGAGCAGATCGAATGGCTGACCACGCTCAGCGAGCAGCTGCGGGCGGCCTCGGACCTGATCCAGGAGCAGATCGACGCCATCGGCGCCATCGGCCAGATCTCCCTGCCGACCCTCAACCTGGAGAAACTGACCGGGCAGATCGTCCAGGACATCCAGTGCCTGACGCCGGACCTGGACAGCCTGATGCCCAACCTGGACTTCGACGACCTGGACTTCACCAGCATCTGCGACGGCCGCAAAGCCTACCAGACGGCGCTGTGGGTCGATCCCGAGGCCGGCGAGGGCCAGGGCGGCCCCGTCACCTGGGAGGCGCGCAAGATCGAAAGCGAGGCCGTGCAGGCGCGGCGCGAGGCCCTGGCCAAGGCGACGGCGACCAGCGGCCTCGCCCAGGCCGACCTGGCGGCGACCGAGGTGGCGGAGACCAACCAGCGCGCCACCGAGGACCTGGAGGCGGCCGCCAAGGCGGCCCAGAACGCGAACGAGCGCCTGGCGGTCCTCGCCCAGGGCACGGTGCTGACCAACCGGCAGCTGGTGCACCAGAACCAGTTGCTGGCGCAACTGGTCAAGATCCAGTCGGTCCAGCTGATGATGGACACCCTGCCGCTCAGCGACCACCCCCTGGCGACCGAGACGGAGGCCTCCCAGCCGCAGGACGACGGGGGGATGCCATGAGCCCGCACACCTTACTTCTTACGCCAGTCCGGAACGTCGTCGCAGGACTGCGTGAAGATGTTCCAG
>JANQGN010000404.1 GCA_028277295.1 Rhodospira sp. | reverse complement strand
GGCGAGTGCGCCTGCGTCAGCATCAACGGCGCCAACCGCCTGGGCTCCAACTCGCTGACCGAGCTTCTGGTCTTCGGCCGCCGTGCCGCCGAGAGCGCGATGACCTATCTCAAGGATAGCGGGGTGACCGTCGACAGCGCCGCCGCCAACCGGGAGGCCACCGCCATCGAGACCCGGGTCCGCGCCCTGTTCGATCGCCCGGACAGCGAGGAGACCACGGCCGGCCTGCGCCAGGAAATGCACGACGCCATGGAGGGCGGCGCCGGTATCTATCGAGACGAAGCGCTTCTCACGGCCACCACCAGCACGCTCGCGGACCTGCGCAAGCGCTGGCTCACCCTGCCGGTCCGCGACAAGAGCGCGGTGTTCAACACCGACATTATGCAGGTGCTGGAGTTGGGGGCCATGCTGGATCTGGCCGAAACGGTGGCGGTCAGTGCCCTGGAGCGCAAGGAGTCGCGCGGCTCCCATCAACGCCTGGATCACACGGAGCGTGACGATACACGCTACCTGAAGCACTCCATGGCCCGGTATCGGGGGGAGACGGCGCCGCCAGCCATTGACTACCTGGACGTGACCATCACCAAGTCGCAGCCCGGGGTGCGTGATTACTCGGGAGCCAAGTCATGAGCGAGCGAACGATCGAACTGGAGATCCTGCGCTACAATCCCGACACGGACGAGGCGCCGTGGAAACAGACCTTCACCGTTCCTTGTCAGGAGGAATGGGTTGTCCTGGATGCCATCAATTACGTCAAGGACCATCTGGACTCGTCCCTGAGCTACCGCTGGTCCTGTCACATGGCGGTCTGCGGCAGTTGCGGCATGATGATCAACGGCGAACCCATGCTGTCGTGCAAGGCGTTCATCCGCGACTATGGCCGCAAGATCCGGGTGGAACCGCTGTCCCACTTCCCGATTGAGCGCGACCTGGTGGTGGTGCTGGACGACGTGATGGAGAAGTTGCCCCGCGTCAAACCCTATATCATCCGTGACGAGGAAAAGCCGGTCGAAGAGGGCGAGTACAAGCAGACGCCGACCGAGCTATACGAGTTCAAACAGTACAGCATGTGCATCAATTGCCTGTTGTGCTATGCGGCGTGCCCACAGTACGGTCTGAACGAGGAATTCATTGGCCCGGCTGTCCTGGCGCTTGCTCACCGCTACAACAAGGACTCCCGCGACGAGGGCCGCGATCAACGCGAGGAGATTACCGCAGCCCACGAGGGCGTGTGGGAGTGTTCCTTCGTGGGCGCTTGCTCGGAGGTCTGCCCCAAGGCCGTGGACCCCGCCGCCGCCATCCAGCAGATGAAGATCGCCAGCACCATGGACTGGTACCTGGATCGTCTGCCCGCCGGCCTGGGCACGCGTATCAAGACCACCCTGATGCCGCGGAGGACTGCGAAATGAGCCGCAATCCCTACGTCCGCACGGTCTCGCCGACGACCTGGTACATGCGCAATGGCCGCTACATCCGCTACATACTGCGGGAAGTGAGCAGTCTGTTCATCGGCCTGTACATGGCCGGGCTGGCCATGAGCCTGATGCGTCTGGCCCAGGGGCCCAAGGCCTGGGACGCCTACGTGGACGGCCTGTCATCACCCGTGGCCCTGGTGTTCCATGCATTGGCCTTCGTGTTCGCCACCTACCACGCCATGAGCTGGTTCAATGTGACGCCCAAGGCCATGCGCATCCGCCGGGGCGACGACTACGTGCCTGGCCCGTTGATCGTCCGCGCTCACTACATCCTCTGGGGCGTGGTGTCGCTGGTGATCCTGGTCTTCGTGGGAGTACTCTGACATGGCCAAGTCCAACAAGCCCATCGTCTGGGGCCTGTTCGCCGCCGGTGGCACCATCTCGGCCTTCTGCGTGCCGGCCCTGATCCTGGCCCACGGCCTGCTGGTGCCGCTGGGCGTGTTCGGCGAGAACGCCCTGTCCTACGAGCGGGCCAAGGCGGTGATTGGCTTCTTCCCCGTAACCCTGGTGGTTCTGGCGGTGGTGATTCTGACCCTCTGGCACGCCGCCCACCGTATCCGCATCACCATGCACGACTTCGGCATCCGCAACGACCAGATCGTGGCCATCCTCTGTTACGGCTCGGCGACCGTATTCAGCATGGCGGCGCTGATGGGGGCGACGGCGATCTAGAGCAAATTCCGAGCGATCTGGCACAGATCGCGACGACGATTTGCTTCAACATCAATATATTAGGGCGTTTTCGACGAGTCAGTTGCCGCCGAAAACGCCCTTGACCCGTCCCTCACCCATCGGGCTCGGCGGCGGAGGGTGCGGGCGCCTCGGCTGTCTGGTCACCGATCCAGGTGAGAAAGGGCGGGTGACCGTCCATGATGGGCATGGCCACCACACAGGCGCAGTCGTAGGAATGCAGCGCCTGCACCCGTTCGGCCAGCCGGGGAACCAGGTCGCGCCGCGTCTTGGCCAGGAAGGCGACCTCGGCGTCCTCATGCGTCTCGCCTTGCCATTCGTAGACCGAGGTCATCGGCCCCAGCACGTTGATGCAGGCGGCCAGGCGCTCGGCCACCAAGGCGCGGCCGATGCTCAACGCCTCGTCGCGCGACCCCGCCGTCATATAGACGAGACAGCTTTCCATTGGACTCCTCCCGATGGCCTGCCTACCATGCCGCTCATGACTGGCCGCCCGACGACAGAGCCCATGGCATCCCTGCCGTTTCCGCCGTCTTCCGATGCGGACACCGCCACGCCCGGCAGCGTGGCGAAGGATGAGTCGGTCGTCAAGGAACCCCGCCCCACCAAGGCGCAACGGGCATGGCTGCGGCGTGGCCTGGACCAGCCAGGTGGCAAGCTCCCCCTTTTCGACCGGAACGGCCGCCGGGTCAGCGCTCGCATGGTGCGCGCTTGCCTTGATGCCGGCTGGGCCGAGCCCTGGTTCGCCAACCCTCTGAAGCCCGACTGGCAGGTCTGCAAGCTGACCGAGAACGGCCGGAGGGTGGCGGGGGATGGCGGTTAGAGCATGTCGCGCGATTTCTGAATCGCCCAGCATGCTCTCAGTGTCTGTCCGGAAAGCCTTGCAAGGCAGCACATATGGCATGCGATCCGGGCACAGGCACACACTATATTGCGGTTCCCGAGACTTTCCGGACGGGCTCTAACAATTTGTTTTTCAAGCAAATCGTCCCCACAAGATCGTCCAGGG
>JANQGN010000386.1 GCA_028277295.1 Rhodospira sp. | reverse complement strand
CCTTCCGACGTCATGCCCACCAGGCGCGCCCGGTAGACCCGCCCATCGTCCACGGTGTGCGGGATGATGCGCACGCGCAGGGCGTCCAGGCGGCCGGCGAGCAGGCGCGCCGAGTCATGGGCCACCCGCTCGGCGGCCCGCTGGCTGCTGAAGGCGCCCACCTGGATCCCCCAGCGCCCGCCGGGGTCGGCGTCCGGGTCGGTTTCGGGAGGCGCCGGTTGGTGTCGCGCGGCCGTCGGCGGGGACGCGGGCCGCGGAATCGGGGCTGTCGATGCCCCGGGCCGGGGCAAGGACACGACCACGGGGCCAAGACCGTCCGGATTGGGGCGCGCCACCGGCAGCGGCGCCACCGTGATGACACGGATCTCGCCCGGCGTCGGTGTCGGGCCGTGTGTGGTGGGCAGCGAGGCCACCTGCGGTGCCGTTGCGGCCTTGCCGGGCGGGAGCCGTGGGGGAGTCGGCGCCGGGGCCGATGGCAGGTCAGGCCGCGCCGCCACCTGAAGGCGGCGGCCGTCGGCGGCGAAGCTGACATAGGTGGGCCGCGCCACGGTCGCGAAGCCGGCGGTCATCAGGTCGGCCATATGGTCATCGCGGCTGCGGGCGGTGCGGCCGCCGAACACCACACCCACCAGGCGGTGCCCGTTCCGGCGCGCGGAGAAGGCGACGTTAAACCCCGAGGCCCGGATGTAGCCCGTCTTCAGGCCGTCGGCGCCGGCAAAGCGCTTCATAAGGTGGTTGTGCGTGCCGTAGGTGCGGCCCCCGTAGCGGAAGCTGGTGGTGGAAAACAGGGCGTAGTGGTGCGGGAAGTGCTGTTGCAGCGACATCGCCAGCAGCGCCATGTCCCGCGCCGTGCTTTTCTGGCCGCTGTTGGGCAGGCCGGAGGCGTTACGGAAGGTGGTCTGCGTCATGCCCAGGCGGCGTGCCTGGTCGGTCATCATGCGGGCGAACTGGACTTCGGTGCCGCCCAGGGCCTCGGCCACCACGGTGGCCACGTCGTTGGCCGACTTGGTGACCAGCGCCCGGATGGCATCGCGCGCGCGGATGGTGCTGCCCGCCGCGAGTCCCAACTTCGAGGGGGGTTGCCCGGCGGCGCGGGTCGACACGCGCAACCGAGAGTCCATCGAAAGCTTGCCCCGGTCGACGGCCTCGAACAGCATGTAGAGCGTCATCATCTTGGTCATCGAGGCCGGGTACAGCCGCGTGTCGATGTTGCGCGCATGCAGGATACGCCCGGA
Source organism: Rhodospira sp. (assembly GCA_028277295.1). GTDB lineage: Bacteria > Pseudomonadota > Alphaproteobacteria > Rhodospirillales > Rhodospirillaceae > Rhodospira. The sequence goes on along the minus strand of JANQGN010000386.1, from coordinate 3,705 downwards.
GGCGGTATCGACGACGATGGAGGCATAGCGCGCCTGGGCGGTCGCCGGCAGGGCCAGGCCCAGCGCCAGCAGAACACCAACGGCGGCCAGCAGGCGGGCGAGGGTGTGTCTTCGCGCGCGGAGGGGGTCAGGCGGGTGCGTCAACACGTCGCGACTCCTGCGGTTCGGCGGCGGCGGTCCGGTCTTGACGCTGTCCGCCTGGTCCCGGTGGTCGACCCTGGTGCCGCCGCTGGATATCTGGCCTGGGGTCACCCGTGCCCCGTGACACGACACCACCCTCTCCGGCCCCGCCACGGGCGCCGACAGTTTCGTAAAATTAAAGCGGATTCAAGGTCTAACCGCATCTAGCATAGAAAACGTCTGAGGTGGTGTCCATAGATGATTTTGATTCCTTTAAGATCCCGACGAGGAGACTCGGCTTCAGGGACCCGCCACAAGAGGGGACCCGGCATGGACCCTCAACCGGCCAAACACCACCGATGCCGGTTCACGGGCTGGCCGCCACACTCCCTTGGGCCTGTCCTGCTTGCGTTTGGTCTCCTGGCGGGCTGCACGACCAGTGGCGAGATCGCCAATCCGGTTACCCGCAAGCTGACCTGGTTCTCCTTCCTGAACGGCGATGACATTCGCGCCGCCTGCGGTCCGGACGCGCCCGCGCGGGTGCGACTCGTGCACAATGCGGATTACATGGTTCGTATAAGGGTGCATGAGGTGGTGGAGCCCCCCGCCGGGCCAAGGGCGCCGCCAGCGGGCAGCCTGCTCCTGAGGACCCGCGTTCTGGGGCCGACCCCGGCCCGCCTGACGATCGACCCCGAGGCGCCGCGCCTGACGCTGGCGCCGCTGGGTGGCCTGGTGACGCGCCGGGTGATCGGCCCCGCGGACGCCGCGCGGGTGCGCGCCGCCCTGGCGGCGGATGGCCTGGGCGGTCCGCCGCCGCGTGTGGACCGGTTGCGGTCCGAGGACTTCTGGTGGCTGGCGGTGGGCTGCGTGGAGGGCGTGACGCGGTTCCATGTCTGGGCCGACCCTGAGCCCGACTACGCGGCGCTTACCTTCCCGGCGGTCCTGCAAGCCCTGGACGGTACGGCCGTGCCGCCGCGCCGGCCGGCCGACGAGCCGAACGGCGGCAATCCGCGCCTGTATGACCGGATGCGCGCGGACAAGGAGGTTCGCTTCACGCTCTCGGTGCGTCCCGACGGGATCAACCCCCCACCGGCGGCCTTGCCCTGATCCCGCCCATCAGGTCTAACCGGAGGCGACGGCAACCCCTCACACGGAAGAGTCCACCATGGCCTATGATCCGGACAACGTCTTCGCCCGCATCCTGCGGGGCGAGATCCCCTGCACCAGGGTGCGCGAGGACGAGCACACCCTGGCCTTCCACGATATCAACCCGCAGACGCCGACCCATGTGCTGGTGATTCCCAAGGGTGCCTATGTGAACTGGACGGACTTCGCCGAGACCGCCAGTGACGCCGAGATCGCCGCCCTGGTGCGCGCCGTCGGGGCCGTGGCGCGGGAGCAAGGCGTGACCGAGGACGGCTATCGGGTGCTGTCCAATGTGGGCCCCAATGGCAATCAAGAGGTGCAACACCTTCACATTCACGTCTTTGGCGGTCGCCAGCTCGGCCGCATGGTGCCCAAGGAGTGATGTCGTGACACCGGCTCCGGTCGCGCGCCCGGGCCCGCCGCGTCCCGGGAATGGCCGGCCAGAGGCGGGCCCCGGTCCGGCCGCGACGGAGACGGAGACGCCGGAGCCGGAGGCGGTGATCCGCTGCCGCGCCTGCGGCGAGCCGATCACCCGCCGGGCCTGGGCGATCCGTGTGCGCGACGGTCACGAGCACACGGTGTTCAACCCGGCCGGGCTGGTGTTTCACATCGGCTGTTTCGCCGAGGCCCCGGGCGCGTGGGCCTTTGGTCCGCGCAGCACGGTGTTCACCTGGTTTCCGGGCTACGCCTGGACGGTCACCGCCTGCGCCGGCTGCGGGCGCCATCTGGGCTGGCTGTACTTGCGTGAGTCGGGGGCGGCCGGTTCGGCCACCGGGCCGCCGGCCTTCCATGGCCTGATCCTGGACCGGCTGGCCGAGGGCGCCGGGGAAGAGGGACCCTCTCCGCCCGCCTGACCGGCGCGCGTCAGGGCCGCTCGGCGCTGGGAACGGCCACAGCGACGGCCGGCGCGACGGACTCGGTCTCCACGCGGCCCGTGAACACATAGCCGGTGCGGTGCACGGTGACGATCAGGCGCGGCTCCGACGGGTCGTCTTCCAGCTTGCGGCGCAGCCGGCGGACCAAAACGTCCACCGTGCGCTCGGTGGGCTCGAAGGCCCCGGCGCGACTCCAGGACAGCAACTGGCGCCGGGTCATCACGGCGCCGGCGTTATCCAGGAAGGTGACCAGCAGATCGAATTCGGCGCCGGTCAAATGCACGTCCTGGCCCGTATGGTCGGTCACGCGCCGTACCTGGTTGTGCATCACCCAGCGGCCGAAGCGGCGGACGCGCGCGGGCGGCGGCGGCGGGCTCGGCCCGTCCAGGCGCCGCAGCAGGCCGCGCACCCGGGCCACGAGTTCCGCCTCGTCGACCGGCTTGACCAGATAGTCGTCGGCCCCCAGTTCCAGACCCGCCAGGCGGTCGCTGCGTCCGTCGCGGGCGGAGACAATAATCAACCCCACGTCGGCGGACTGGCCGCGCAGTTCGCGGGTCAGGGTCAGGCCGTCCTTGCCCGGCATGCCAATGTCCAGAAGGATCACCCGCACCGGCTCCCGGGCCAGCACGGCGGCCATGGTGGCGCCGTCGGGAACCGCCAGCGCACGCAAACCCGCGCTCTCCAGCACCGCCTGAAGAACGTCGCGGGTGATCGGATCGTCGTCCACGACGAGGACCGTCGCCCGTCGGGCCGCCGTTGCCGTGGCCGGCCTCGTCGCCGACATGGTGTGCTCCCCCCACGTTGCCACGTCCGATGCCCCTTGTCCGGTTGTAGCCGGCCGGGCGCGGCCGGGCAAGGCGCGGTCCAGCGCGCGGTGGTGGCCGGATGGTGTGGTGTGAGGGATGCTCATGGGACGCCTCGCCATCATACGGTTGTCTCGGGGCGTCGAGCGCCCCAGCGACACAACAGCCAGCCCATGGTTCGTGAGGTCACGCGATGGCGGATAACACCACCAGCCCGGACCATGGCCGTGAACGCCCCACTCCGGTATCGCGTCACGGTGCCAGGGTGTGCGATGCGGGCGCCCATAACGGCGTCCGAAGGCGGATGCGCCCGCGCGCATCGGCCACGTGCGTCGCCCCGCGCATCTCGCGGGACGGCATGACCCTTCGAGAATGATGGGGAGCTCGCAATGACGGATCAAGAGGGGTTTTGCCACTTATTGATTGAAAACGATCCCCGCTGGCGCGGGCGGCCGTCATCCACCCGGGCGGCGCCGACCCCCACCGCGATCGCCCGTGACGTCACCGCGTGTCCGGACCCCCGAAGGTCGTCGCCATGTGGCGCGCACGCCCGAACACTCTTGGAGTCGATCAGGACACGCGTAAGCTTATGATTATCGTGTGGTTTATGGACTTGGACGTCCTTCGCGCGTGGGCGGATCGTGTGACGGGCCTTACATATCGACGTGTGTAGGTCCAGGCAGATGTGAGACTGGCTGTGCCGCGCTTGCACCGGTCTGGGGGCATGCCCCCAGACCGGTGCGAATTCGGTTTATGGCCGA
>JANQGN010000270.1 GCA_028277295.1 Rhodospira sp. | reverse complement strand
CTCCTGCAGGTTATGCCCCTCGCCGGGAATGTAGGAGGTCACCTCGAAGCCATTGGTCAGGCGCACGCGCGCCACCTTCCGCAACGCGGAGTTGGGCTTCTTCGGCGTGGTGGTGTAGACTCGGGTGCACACGCCGCGCTTCTGCGGGCAGGCCTGCATGGCCGGCACCTTGTTTCGCTTGACTTGCGGCGTCCGCGGCTTGCGGATCAACTGGTTAATCGTCGGCATTCAACAACCGTCCTTGTCCTCTGGCCCGTGGCCTAGCCCCGTCGCCATCCGGCGCGGAGCCTCCGTTGACGGGCCCCTTGGCCCTCATCCGTCTGGCCCTAACTCTGTGTCGTCTCCCGGCGGGCGGCAACCCGCCGATACCCGCCACCCTCGGTCCCGCTGGTCCATGCCTCCGGGACCGGCACGACCCCGCGCGACCCTCCGGCCACCCTCCTCTCGGCGCCAGGGATGTCGCGATGAGGCGCGTAGCGTGGCCTGCCCAGGCCACTCACCGCCCCACCCCGCACACCGGGGCGGCACCGACCGCAGGCGAGCCCCTGAGGACACGCCGGGCGCAAAAGAAACCCGGAGGCCCCTCACGCCAGGGGCCCCGAGTCGGGGGGTGGGGGGCCGTCGGGCCGGATGGTGTCACTGGCCCAGGGCGCGGGGCCTGGCGCACGAACGACCGAACCGCCGACGCCCTGGGAGCGCGCATACTATGCAGGTGCCCCTGGGTCGTCAAGTCCGAAGCGAGAAAAACCGGCTGCGTCGATCGCCCCCATCGCGGCACCGTGTGGTGGATGCGTTACCCGTCCCCCATCCCCGACGGCTGCTCGCCGAACACCGACGCCAGGTCGGGGGCGCGATCCCCACCGCGGTCCAGACCGCCGTCGCCCGGCAGGGCCACAACGGTGTCGTCGGCCCCGTCCTCCTCGCCGGCCTGCTCCTCCAGGGCCTCGGCCATCACCCGGTCGCGCTCGGACGCGATCTGGCGGAAGCGGTTCATGGTGGCGCCGGTGCCGGCCGGAATCAGCCGGCCGACAATGACGTTCTCCTTCAGCCCAACCAACGAATCGTGCTTGCCGGACACCGCGGCCTCGGTGAGCACGCGGGTCGTTTCCTGGAAGGACGCGGCCGAGATGAACGACTGGGTCTGCAGCGACGCCTTGGTGATGCCCTGCAGGACCGGGTTGCCAAAGGCCGGGCGGCCGCCCTCCTTGATCACCTTGTCGTTCTCGGCGGCGTACTCCATGCGGTCCACCTGCTCGCCGATCAGGAAGGTGGTGTCGCCGGCGTCCGTCACCTCCACCTTCTGCAGCATCTGACGGATGATCACCTCGATGTGCTTGTCATTGATCTTCACGCCCTGCAGACGGTAGACGTCCTGGATCTCCTTGATCAGGTAATCGGCCAACGCCTCGACGCCCAACACCCGCAGGATATCGTGCGGTACCGGATTGCCGTCCATCAGCGGGTCGCCCTTGCGCACGGTGTCGCCTTCCTGAACGGTCACGTGCTTGCCCTTGGGCAGCAGGTATTCCATCTCGGTGCCGTCCTCGCCGACAACCACGATGCGCCGCTTGGACTTGTAGTCCTTGCCGAACTCGACACGCCCGTCAATTTCGGCGATGACCGCGTGATCCTTGGGCTTGCGCGCTTCGAACAGTTCGGCCACGCGCGGCAGACCGCCGGTGATGTCGCGGGTCTTGGTGCCCTCGCGCGGAATCCGCGCCAGCACGTCGCCGGCCTTAACCCGGTCACCGTGGGACACCGACAGGATGGCGTCCACCGACATGAAGTAGCGGGCTTCCAGACCATTATCGAGCGTCACCACCTCGCCGCTGTCGTCGCGCAACGTGATGCGCGGCTTCAGGTCGCCGGAGCGTGGTTGCGACTTCCAATCCACGACCACGCGGGAGGCGATGCCGGTCTCGTCGTCCGTTTGCTCGCGCATCGACACACCGTCGATGAGATCGACGTAGTTGGCGATCCCCTCCTTCTCGGTGATGATCGGCAGGGTATACGGATCCCACTCCGCCAGACGCGTTCCCTTCTCGATGGTCTGGCCATCGTCCACCAGCAGCTTGGCGCCGTACGGCACCCGATGCCGCGCCTTCTCGCGGCCCAGTTCGTCGGCGAGCACGATCTCCAGGTTGCGCGCCATGGCCACCAGGACACCGGTGTCGGTCTTCACCACCTGCCGGTTCTCGACCTTGACGATGGCGTCGAAGGCCGCGTCCACGCTGGACTGCTCGGCGCCGCGCTGGGCGGCGCCGCCGATATGGAAGGTGCGCATGGTCAGCTGCGTGCCCGGCTCGCCGATGGACTGGGCGGCGATGACGCCCACCGCCTCGCCCATGTTCACCCGCGTGCCCCGTGCCAGGTCACGGCCGTAGCACTTGGCGCAGATGCCCACCTCGGCCTCGCAGGTCAGCACCGAGCGGATCTTGATCTGCTCGACCCCGGCCGCTTCCAGCCGCTCCACGTCGGCCTCGCCGATCAAGTGGTCACGCGCCAGCAGCACCTGGCCGTTGTTGTCCAGCACCTCCTCGGCGGTGGTGCGGCCGAGCACCCGCTCGCCCAGGGAGACAATGACCTCGCCTCCGTCCACCACCGGATTGGTGGTCAGGCCGTTTTCCGTGCCGCAATCGTCCATGACGATGATGGCGTCCTGGGCCACGTCCACCAGACGCCGGGTCAGGTAGCCCGAGTTCGCCGTCTTCAAGGCGGTGTCGGCCAGCCCCTTCCGGGCGCCGTGGGTGGAGTTGAAGTACTCCAGCACGGTCAGGCCTTCCTTGAAGTTCGACACGATCGGCGTCTCGATGATGGAGCCGTCCGGCTTGGCCATCAGGCCACGCATGCCGGCGAGCTGCTTCATCTGCGCGGGCGATCCACGGGCCCCGGAGTGAGCCATCATGTAGACGGAGTTGATGGGCTTGCCGACCTCGACCTTGGCGATCTCCTTCATCATCTCGTCGGCGACCCGGTCGGTGCAGTGGGCCCACGCGTCGATGACCTTGTTGTACTTCTCGCCCTGGGTGATCAGGCCGTCCAGGTACTGATGCTCGAAGTTCTTGACCTGCTCCTCCGTCTCGGCCACCAGCGTTTCCTTGGTGGCCGGGATCACCAGGTCGTCCTTGCCGAAGGAGATGCCGGCGCGCGCCGCCTGGGTGTAGCCCAGCCCCATCAGCCGGTCGCAGAAGATCACCGTGTCCTTCTGCCCACAGTGGCGATAGACGGTATCGATGACGTCGGTCATCTCCTTCTTGCGCAGCAGCCGGTTGATCAACTCGAAGGGCACGTTGGGATTGCGCGGCAGCAGCGCATAGATGCGCAGGCGCCCGGGGGTGGTGTTCACGCGGCGCATCTCGCGGCCACCGTCTGCGGTGGCCACGTCCACACGGCAGGACACCCGGGCGTGCAGCGAGACATGTCCGTGGAAAAGCGCCTGCTCCAGTTCGTCCCCGTTGGCGAAGACCATGCCCTCGCCCTCCTCACCCTCGCGCTCCAGCGACAGGTAGTAGAGCCCCAGAACGATATCCTGCGTGGGGACGATGATCGGCTTGCCGTTGGCGGGGCTGAGGATGTTGTTGGTGGACATCATCAGCACGCGCGCTTCCAACTGCGCCTCCAGCGACAGCGGCACGTGCACGGCCATCTGGTCGCCGTCGAAGTCGGCGTTGAAGGCGGTGCAGACCAGCGGATGAAGCTGGATGGCCTTGCCCTCGATGAGCACCGGCTCGAACGCCTGGATGCCCAGGCGGTGCAGGGTGGGGGCGCGGTTGAGCATCACCGGGTGTTCGCGGATCACCTCCTCGAGGATGTCCCACACCTCCGGCCGCTCCTTTTCCACCATGCGCTTGGCGGCCTTCACGGTGGTGGCGTAGTTGTACAACTCCAGCTTGGAGTAGACGAAGGGCTTGAACAGCTCCAGCGCCATCTTCTTGGGCAGGCCGCACTGGTGCAGCTTCAGTTCCGGGCCGACCACGATCACCGAGCGGCCCGAGTAGTCGACGCGCTTGCCCAGCAGGTTCTGGCGGAAGCGGCCCTGCTTGCCCTT
>JANQGN010000105.1 GCA_028277295.1 Rhodospira sp. | reverse complement strand
GGACCATGAGCTTGTGGAACTGGCCGGACGCATCCCGGCCGAGCACAAGATCCGCGACGAGGGCAAGGGGGTGCTGAAGGCCGCCGCCCGCCGCGTGATTCCATTGGCGGTCATCGACCGCCCCAAGGGGTACTTCCCCGTGCCCGCCCTCAAGTACATCCAGGGACCCTACCTGGACTTCGTGCGCGACGCCCTGGACAGCCAGCGGGCGCGCGAGCGCGACCTGTTCCAGCGGGACGCTCTCGACACCTGGCTGGCCGAGCCTGATCGGCATATCACGCCCCTGCGCGGCTCCAAGCTTTGGCAGGTGGCGCTACTGGAACTGTGGATGCAGACCCACGCTCTGTGACGGCCGGCGCCGGCGGACATGATTCGGCGGACCCGGATGGCTCTCGTGACCGATAGCGAAGGACCACGCGCCGTGACCACGCATGCCAGGACTTCCCATTACGATCCGCGCGCCGAGCGGTTGCGCATGGCCTCTCTCAAGAACTGGGGCGAGGCGCCCCAATCGCCCGGGATCAAGCAGATGCGCCACGATGTGGTGCTGGACTGCGGCTGGGGCCGGCTGGCGTTCGCGCAAACGTTCGCGAGCGGCCGCGCCATCGCCGACATCCTGCGCCGGGAGCGGCCGGGCAGCCGCGACATCGCCTTCTACCTTCGCGATCCCCATGTGGTGCTGGCCCAGGCCCCGCAGGACTTGTTCCTGGACCCCTCCCACGCCTTCCGTCTGTGGTTCGACCGCTATCGACCCTCGGCGCGCCGGCCCCAGGGCTTTTTCGTGCGCATGCTGCGCGGGCCGGAGGACAGCGGTCCCATCAACCGCATTTACCAGGCGCGCGGCATGGTGCCGTTGCCCGATGGCTTTCTTCAGGAAACCCGCAACAGCCGCACGCTGACCTGGCTCGCGGCCGAGGACGCGGACACAGGCGCGGTCATCGGTGTGGTGATGGGCGTGGATCACGTGCGGGCGTTCAACGATCCCGACCATGGCTCCAGCCTGTGGGCCCTGGCGGTGGACCCCCAGACCACCCGGGCCGGCGTCGGCGAGGCCCTGTCGCGCCACCTGGCCGAGCACTTCCTGGCCAAGGGCCGCACCTTCATGGACCTGTCGGTGATGCACGACAACACCCAGGCCATCGCCCTGTATGAAAAACTGAACTTTGAAAGGGTGCCGGTGTTCTGCTTGAAGAACAAGAACAGCATCAACGAGAAACTGTTTATCGGTCCGGCCCCGGAGGCCAAGCTGAACCCCTATGCCCGCATCATCACCGACGAGGCACGCCGCCGGGGCATCTCGGTGGACGTGCTGGACGAGGATTCGGCGTTCTTTCAGCTCTCCCTGGGGGGCCGGGCCATCACCTGCCGCGAGAGCCTCTCGGAACTGACCAGCGCCGTGGCCATGAGCCGGTGCGATGACAAGGCGGTGACCCGCCGCTTGCTGCGCGCCCATGGCCTGGCCGTGCCCGACCAGGTGGAGGCCACCGACGACGAGACGTTGGCCGCGTTCCTGGACAAGCATCGCCGGGTTGTGGTGAAGCCGGCGCGCGGCGAGCAGGGGCGCGGCATCAGCGTGGACCTGAGCACCCTGGACGAGGTGCGCCGCGCCATCGCCGTCGCCCACACCGTGGCCGACACGGTGCTGATGGAGCAGTTCGTGGAAGGCCAGGATCTGCGGATCATCGTCATCGATTACAAGGTTGTGGCGGGCGCCATCCGCCGGCCGGCCGCCGTGGTGGGGGACGGGCGCTCGGCGGTGCGGGCGCTGATCGAAACCCAAAGCCGCCGCCGCGCCGCCGCCACCGGGGGCGAAAGCCGTATTCCCCTTGATGCCGAAACCGAACGGTGCCTGGGCCTGCAGGGTATGACGCTCGAGTCGGTGCCCGAGCCCGGCCGGCAGGTTCAGGTCCGCAAGACCGCCAATCTGCACACCGGCGGCACCATCCACGACGTCACCGACCGCCTGCACCGGGTGCTCGTGGACGCGGCCGTCACAGCGTCCCGGGCCATCGAGATTCCGGTGGTCGGGCTGGACTTCATGGTTCCATCCCCCTTCGAGCCGGCCTACGTGATCATCGAGGCCAACGAACGCCCCGGCCTCGCCAACCACGAGCCGCAACCGACCGCCGAGCGCTTCATCGACCTTCTGTTTCCGCGCACCCGCTACGCGCCCCTGTCGGCGACGGGAACCTGAGACCTGGCCTCGTCCCTCAACCGCCCAGCCGATAGCCGCCGCCTTCGGTGACCAGCAGGGTTGGCTGGCGGGGGTCGGGCTCGATCTTGCGGCGCAGGCGGTGGATGTGGGTTTCCAGGGTATGCGTGTCGATGAACGCGCCGTATCCCCAGACCTCGGCGAGCAGCGTGTCGCGGGTGACCGGGCCGCGGGCGGCGCGCAGGCAGGCCAGGATCGCGGCTTCCTTCTCGGTCAGGGCCCGCACATGCCCGTTCTGGCGATCCGTGAGAGTGCGGGTACCGGGGGCGCAGCGGTAGGGTCCCAGGTCGAAGCCATTGGCGTCATCCCTCGCCTCTGGCGCCAGCGCCGCGCGCAGCAGGGCCACCAGGGTTGCCAGGCGCGCCGGCCGGCTGGTGCGGGTGACGCCCTCGGGCCAGGGCGCGACATTGGCGTGATCACCGACGGGCGCGGGCGGGATCATGGCGATCACCGGCAAGTCCAGTCCGGCGTTCCGCAGGGCGAGGACCGCGCCGAGCGCGGCCTCGGTGCCGGGGGCGCCGAGGACAACGACATCCCAGGCCGGTGTCGCGCTGTCCGTCAGAGCGTCCGTGACGCTGGCCGACTCGGTGATGGTGACCGGACCGGCGGCCGGTGTCGCGCGACCGTCCGCGCCCTCTTCGCCCGTCCCCAGCGCCGCCCGCAGGTGAGAGGCCAAATGCCCGGCCAGTGCGTGGCGCGGCGCGGCATCGGCGTCGATCAACAACAGACGCGGTCCTGGCAGGGTTTGTGCGGCCCCGGCGGGGGTCGTGACCGGTGGCGACATGCTCGACCTTGGTCGACAGGTGTGTGGCCGGCGGGGGCGGTGGGCGTCGTGATCGGCGCGCCTCTTGCTTCCCTGACGGTCCTTGCTTAGGTACGGGAGCTTCCTTCTTAGCCGCTTCCGCCGTGCGCCGCTAGTCAGCGGTGGGGCGACGTCGGCATTTCCATTCGGGAGGGCTTCGCCCGTCATGACCCTGGCCCCCGTCTCCCCACCGTCCGCCGATGTGTCCACCGCTCCGTCACCGGCTTCGCTCTCGCCTCTCGACCGCGTGGGGCGGGCGCTGGCCGAATTGCGCCGGGGCGCGCCGGTGGCGGTGGTTGGGCCCAGCGACGCGGTTCTCGCCGCGGCCGCCGAGGGGGCCGACGCCCGCGTGATGGCCCGCCTGGCGGTCTTGGGGGAGGGGACCGGCGCGCCGGACCTGGTGATGACCACCCGCCGCGCGGCGGTGCTCAACCTGGGGGCGCCGGGGCCGGGGGCGGTGCGGTTGCGCCTGCCCGAGGGGTTGACCGAGGACCGCCTGCGGCGCCTGGCTGATCCCACCGAGGCCGACCCGGTGCCGGTCCCGTCAGGATCCACGGTCGAACCGGTCGCGGCCGAGAGCGGCGCCGGGGCGGCGGTGGTGCTGGCCAAGCTGGCGCGCCTGCTGCCGGCGGTGGTGGCCGTGCCCTGCCCGGTGCCGGCCCTGGAGGCGATGGCCTGGGCGCGCGCCCGGGAGATCGTGGCCGTGGCCGCCGAGGAGGTGGTGGCCCATCATGAGACGGCGGCGCGTGCCTTGCGCTCCGTGGGCGAGGCGCGGGTGCCCCTGGCCGGGGCGGAGGAGACCCGCGTGATCGCCTTCCGCCCCGACGATGGCGGCATTGAGCATCTGGCGATTGTCATCGGCCGGCCCAACCCCGGAGACCTGGTCCTCACCCGCCTGCATTCGGAGTGCTTCACGGGGGATATCCTGGGCTCGCTCCGCTGTGACTGCGGCGAGCAGCTGCGCGGCGCCATCGACATCATCAGCCGCGAGGGGGCGGGCGTGCTGCTCTACCTGGCCCAGGAGGGGCGCGGCATCGGCCTGGTCAACAAGCTACGCGCCTACACATTGCAAGACGGGGGCCTGGATACCGTCGACGCCAACGAGCAACTGGGGTTTGACGACGACGAGCGCCTCTACTCCCCGGCGGCGGAGATGCTGCGGCACCTTGGCTTCACGCGGGTGCGGCTGTTGACCAACAACCCCCGCAAGGTCTCGGCACTGGCCCGTCACCGCATTCAGGTGGTGGAGCGGGTGCCGCACAGCTTCCCAGCGAACGCGCACAACGTAGGGTACCTGCGGGCCAAGGCGCGGCGCAGCGGGCATCTGTTCTGATCACGCCGCGGCGATGTCGGCGGCCTCGGCCTTGATGCGCTGGATCATGGCGGCCACGCCGCCGCGACGGTTAGGGCTGATATGCTGGTCCAGGCCCAGCGCGGCCAGGGTCGCGTCGGCGTCGAGGGTCAGGATCTCGGCCGCCGGGCGATCGTTGAACAGCACCATCAGGATGGCGATCAATCCCTTGACAATGTGAGCGTCGGAATCGGCGCGGAAGTGCAACTGGGGCGGGTCCCCGGGCTGGGTCTCGGCGGTCAGCCATACCTGGCTCATGCAGCCGCGCACCCGGTTGGCCTCGGTCATGTCGGTTTCGGGCATCGGTTCCAGGGTGCGACCGAGGTCGATGATGAAGCGATAGCGCTCCTCCCAGTCATCCAGAAGCGTGAAGGTTTCGCGAAGGTCGTCGAGGGTCATGGCAACCATGGGCAAGGGTCCCGGCTGGCGGCGTTGGCGAAAGGGCGGCGGCTCCCGAGGCTGCATTTAAGGTGAATCGCGAGCGATCGGAACCCCTGGTGTGGCACGCCGACACACCCCGTCATTGAGGTTCCTTGGCCGCCTTGACAAAGCGCGCCGTTCGGTGTCGGTTCCGTTCAGATTCTCGTCGGCGCGGGGCCGTGGAGCCGCGCCGCCTTTCGCTTGACCAGGGGATTCCATCCGTCATGCACGCCTTTCGCACGCACACCTGCGGCCAACTCCGCCGCTCGGACGTGGGCCAGACCGTCCGCCTGTCCGGCTGGATCCACCGCAAGCGCGACCATGGGAACCTGCTGTTCGTCGACTTGCGCGACCATTACGGGCTGACCCAGTGCGTGGCCGACGTGTCGTCGGCCGTCTTCCCGGTCCTGGAGGGCGCGCGGGTGGAAAGCGTGATCACGGTGACCGGCCGGGTCATCGCCCGCAGCGACGAGACGGTCAATCCGCGCCTGCCCACCGGCGAGATCGAGATCGGCGTGGACGCGGTCGAGGTGCAGTCCACCGCCGACGTGCTGCCCATGCAGGTGGCCGGCGAGCAGGAC
>JANQGN010000641.1 GCA_028277295.1 Rhodospira sp. | reverse complement strand
TCCGCGTTCAGGCGGCGGCGCAGGCGGAAGGTATCCTCGCCCTGGCGGGCGGTGAACAGGATGTCCCAGAGCCCCGGCTTGGGCAGCGTCAGGTCGGCCTGGTAGGCCCCGGGGCCGACCGGCGCGAGGGCGACGGTCTGGTCCAGGCCCTGTTCCGTGGGGCGACGCACAAGGGCCTCGATCGCCAGGCCGTCCAGGGGGCGTCCCGCCGCGTCGGTGGCCGTCAGTCGCACGCGCGCCGCCCGGCCGGGCGCATCGGACAGGGGCGTGACGGCCGATGACAGCCCCACATCCAGGGTCCAGCCCAGGGCGGCCTGCGCCTGTTCCTCGGCGACGCGGTCGTTGTAGGCCAGCCCCTCCACATAGGCTTGGCGGGTGGTCAGGCCGGAGAACGTGGTGGTGGCGAAATACAGAAGGGCGCCGTTGGCGATCATCACCACGGCGAAGCCGCCGACGAAGGTATACGGAATCCACCAGCCGCGCGGTCGGGCTGGGGCAACGTTGTTGGCGCGCATGGCTCGACCGGCTCCCTCACGTACCGGAGTCAGGCCGTCCGCCCGTCCCTCACCGCGCCGTGCGACGCGCACGGGAGCGGGCCGGCCATGAACCGCAACGGTCATGGTCAATGGCCGTTGGTCTTCGAGCCTTCTTAGCGCGTCGTCGTCATCGGGCCAAGAGTCCGATGGTGCGGGTCGGAAAAAAACGACGAAAAGCCCGCTGCCAGGCGGCAGCGGGCCCCATCGAACCCGAGGGGAACCCCGAACGCCGGGTCAGGCGGTGTGCGTGTCCAGCGCCTTGACCCGGGCGGCCAGGCGGGACAGCCGGCGGGCGGCGGTGTTGCGGTGCAGCACACCCTTGGTCACGCCGCGATGGATCTCCGGCTGGGCCAGGCGGAAGGCGTCCCGCGCCTTTTCGGCATCGCCGCTGGCCACGGCCACCTCGACCTTCTTGATAAAGGTGCGGATACGGCTGATTCGGGCATGGTTGATCTCGAAACGCCGCTGATTGCGGCGGATACGCTTCTTAGCCGACGGATGATGGGCCATGGGGGCTCGATTTCCCTAACTGTGCCACCCGGGCGAGCGGCAACGGCGTGTGATGAATCGGTGGCGCGACGACCATCCCCGAGGGATCGGGGGGCGCGATCCGGCGGCTTGGCTCTTCCCTGGGAAGGGCCGGTCCAGGCACGCACGACAGACGGCACACCCAAGGGCACCGTCCGGAAGGCCATCGGAAGGCAGCGTTTATAGGCGCGCGGCGCGGCGCCGTCAACCGCGAAGCGGGCGGCATCCAAAGGTTTTTGTAGATCGCGATCATCGCGTCAAGGGTGGAGTCGCCCGCCAGGACAGCCCCATGATCCGCGCCATGATCCGCGCCTACCGCGTGCCCGGAGGGCGGTTGGCGCCCTTGATGGCCCCGACGAAGCGGGCCAGGGTGTCGGAAATGGCCCCGCGCGGCAGCATCACCTCGACCAGCTGGAAGCGAGAGTCGTCCGTGTGCGCGGCGGTCAGGGCGGCGTGCAACTGCGCCCGGGTGGCGGCCCGATGGCCGCGTCCGCCCAGGGCATCGGCCAGGCGGGCGAACTGCCACACATCGAGGTCGTTAAAGCCGGACTCGGGCTGGAAGGTGCGCAGCATCTCCCAGCTGGCGTTGTTGAACACGACCACCAAGGGGGCCCAGCCATGGCGGGCGCAGCATCCCAGCTCCCAGCCAGTCATCTGGAAGGCGCCGTCCCCCACCAGCACCAGCGGCCGGCGGCCGCTGGCGGCCTGCATCCCCAGGCCGGCCGGCACCCCAAAGCCCATGGTGGCG
>JANQGN010000092.1 GCA_028277295.1 Rhodospira sp. | reverse complement strand
ATGGGCCCATCGCACCGCGCGGCCCGACGGACCATGATGCCAAGCGCCTTGTCCAGCGATGCCGTCGATCAGATCGAACGACCATGCCAATGTCATGGTCAATGGTCCCGGCCCTTCGCTACACTGACGGTGCCGGTCACCGCTGCGCCCGCCCTGTCAGGGCGCCGCCCCTTTTAGCAGCCCGTCCCGCGCCCGTGCCCACCCCTGGACCCCTGGCTCGGCCTTGAAGACCATTCGCCGACTCGTTTCCGTCGCCAGCTTCGCCATCATCGTCGTCGCGGCGCTGGTGTTCGGGATTATGTATCGTATTGTCGGCCTGGCGGACTTGGGTAATGCGGCCCGCGCCGAGGCCGACGTACTCGCACAGGCCTTGATCAACACGCTTGAGCAGGACCGCCAGCACCTGCCGGATCTTCAGGGCAAGGACCGTCAAGCACTGCTGGGCAGTCCCCTCGTGCACACCCTCCAGGGCAAGGTTTCTCGGCTGATCGACGACCTGCCCGTCATTAGAGTCCGCATCCTGGACTCGCGAGGCCGCGTTCTGTTTTCGTCCGATGATCAAGAGATCGGCGGATCCGTCGCCCATCGCGAGGGAATTGCCGAGGCCTTGGCCGGCCACGCGTGGCACCAGGGGTTCTCCGGGCCGGACGGCGCGCACAGGCTCGGGCCGTTGATCGGCCGGACCCGCCATGTCGCGCGCGTCCCGGTGCGTGGGCACGACGGTGCCATGGTCGGCGTCCTGGGGCTCCATCTGGACACCCGGTCCATGCTCGCCGATGTGAACGACCACCAGGTGATCTTCATGGTGGGTGGCGCCACGGTCCTGGGCTTGATGTATCTGGTGTTGCAGCTCGTGGTGCGCAGAGCCTCGCTGCTGGTCGATCGGGAACAGGCGCGCGTCCGTGAAGAGCAGGCCAGGGTGAACGCCGAGGTGGACAAACGGCGCGCCGTGGCCGCCGAACTGGCGGAACGCGAACACCTGCTGCGCACCGTGGCCGACAGCCTTCCGGCCCTGCTGACCTATGTGGACCGGGATCTTCGCTATCGCTTCAACAACGCGCGCTACGAGGAATGGTTCGGCGTGCGCCGGGCCGACATCGCCGGACGCCGGGTGGTGGACCTGATCGGCGAGCATAACTTCGCGGCCGTCCATGCGCATATCAAACGCGTGCTCGCCGGTGAGGCGGTGACCTTCGAGGCCACCTTGGAAGCCGTCGGCGGGCCACGCCAGGTCCGTCTGGACTTCACGCCGGATCGCGATGAAAACGGAACGGTCCGGGGATACGTCTCGCTGGTCAACGACATCTCGGACCTCAAGAGGCTCGAGCGAAGGCTTCGCGAGGCGCAGGCCCGCACGGAGCACTTGGTCGAGCAACGCACCCAGGAACTGCGCGCCAGCGAGAACCGCTTCCGGGATTTCGCGGAGGCCAGTTCCGACTGGTTCTGGGAATGCGACGCGGACCTGCGTATCACCTGGGTGTCGGTGGACCGCCGCCCGCCAGCACCGTGGTCCATCAACCCCACCCTGGCGGTGGGACGAACCCGGCATGAGCTGGTCGCCCGCGCCGACCCCGCCCTGGCCGATCGCCATCAGGCCGATCTGCTGGCCCGCCGCCCATTCCGTGATCTCGCCTACGCCTGGCGGGACAAGCGATCAGGCGAGCTTTTTGCCGTCAAGACCTCCGGCAAGCCCGTGTTCGACGACAATGGCCGTTTCATGGGATATCGCGGCGTCGCCGCCGATATCGGCGCCCAGAAGGTGGCCGAGGCACGGGCCCTGCAGGCGGAATCCTACCTGATGGCCGCCCTGGACAGCATCGGCGACGGATTCACCCTGTGGGATGCCGAGGACAGACTGGTCCTGCAAAATCGGGGTTGCTTGACGGTGTTCGCCAGCCAGGCCGACGACCTGGACCCTCAACAATCCTTCGAGGACATGGTCCGCGCGTGGCCGCACTGGGGCGCCATGACGCTCATCCTCGATGGCGAACAGATCACCGGCGACGCGGAGGAGGTGATGCGCCGACGCGTGGAGGCCCACCGCAAGGCCGACGGCGTTATTGAAATGCACGAACCGACCACCGATTCCTGGGTGTTGGTCACCGAGCGCCGGACCCGCGACGGCGGCACGGCCAGCCTGTTTACCGACATCACCACCCGCAAACGCACGGAACTCGCCTTGCGCAAAAGCGCCGCCGGGTTACGAGAACTGCATCGCATCGCCGCCGCCAGCGGCCCCGATACCGGGACCCAGGTGCACGCCCTGCTGCGCTTTGGCGCCGATCATTTCGGCCTTGGCGGCGGCGCCCTGCTGCGCGTCGATGGGACCAGGCTCGCGGTCTTGGACAGCGTTCATCCGGGGTGGGGACCGGCGCCGGCCTCCCATCTGCCCCTGCGGGGATCGCGCCTGGAAGCCGCCCTGACCCGCGACGAACCCCTGGCCGTGCAACACGGACACACCCTGTTCGGATCAGGCGCCGACACCAACGGCGCCGCCGTGCCCCCGGTTCAGGCGCTGCTGGCACAGACTCTCCAGGTAATGGATCAAACCCTGATCCTGGCCTTTTTCGCCCAGCGCCCGCGCGCCTTGCCGTTCGGCACCACCGAGCAGGAGTTGCTCAAGCTGATGGCCCAATGGTTGAAGGGAACGCTGTCACGAGACCGCGACGCCGAGGAATTGCGCCTGGCCAAGGAACAGGCGGAAACCGCCAACCGAACCAAGAGCGAGTTCCTGGCCAACATGAGCCACGAACTGCGCACACCACTCAACGCCATCATCGGCTTTTCCGACGTCATGCTACAGGAGGTCCTGGGCACCATTCCCAACCCCACCTACAAGGACTACCTTCGTGACATTCACGCGTCCGGGATTCATCTTCTGGAGATCATCAACGATATCCTTGATGTCTCGAAAATCGAGGCCGGGCGCCTGGACCTCAGCGAAGGCCCAAACACCGTCGCTGATTTGCTTGAGGCGTCCGTGCGCCTGGTTCGCGAACGCGCCGATCTCGCCGGCATCATCCTGGACATCGCCGACCTGACCAAGCTTCCGCCCATCCACGTGGACGGCCGGCGCATCAAGCAGGTGTTCCTCAATTTGCTGTCCAATGCGGTGAAGTTCACCCCGGCCGGGGGCCGTATCACCGTCACCGGCGGCTTGCGCTCCGATCGATCGCTAGAGCTGATCGTGGCGGACACCGGCATCGGGATGACCGCGGATGACGTCGCCCTGGCGCTGACTCCCTTCGGCCAGGTGGAGAGCGGCCCGGCTCGCCGTCAGGAGGGAACCGGACTCGGCCTGCCGCTGTCCAGGGCCCTGATGACGCTGCATGATGGGACCCTGACGATCGACAGCGAGAAGGGCAAAGGCACGCGTGTGATTCTCACCCTGCCCACGGACCGGCTCTGGCCCACCGGAGCCCACGCCCGCCCCAGTAATCGCAATTTGGACACATTCAATTAACAGCATGGCGGCTCTTAGGGTCGGATCGAATCACCGGTCAGAGACCCACAACGGCCATGAGGTCCCGCGATGCTGATCCGGTTCCGCGATCCCGCCGCGCCCCGCCCCTCGGAGATCACGCCGGAGGCCACCTGGCTGGACCGGCGCCGCTTCCTGGCGAGCGGCGCGGGGCTCGCCCTGGCGGGCTTCGCGGGGACCTGGGGGCTGGCGTCCCGTCCAGCCGCTGCGGCGGCCCCCGAGGACTTCGCCCCCCTGCCGGAGGTCGGCCGAAGCCCCCTGTCCACCGACGAAGAGGCCAACTCCTTCCAGGAGATCGCCACATACAACAACTTCTACGAGTTCGGTACCGCGAAGGAAGACCCCGCCCGATACGCCCGGGCGTTGAAGACGTCGCCGTGGACCATCCAGGTGGACGGCGCCTGCGCGCGCCCCGGCACCCTGGACGCGGATGCCCTGATCACCTCCCCACTGCTTGAGGAGCGCATCTACCGCCTGCGCTGCGTGGAGGCATGGTCCATGGTCATCCCCTGGGTGGGCATTCCCCTGGCCAAGGTGCTCGATCGCTTCGAGCCGCTCGGCGATGCCCGCTACGTGGCGTTCGAGACCCTGCATGATCCCCGCCAGATGCCCGGCCAGCGCAGCCGGGTGCTTGACTGGCCTTACCGCGAGGGCCTGCGGCTCGACGAGGCCCGGCATCCGCTGACCATCCTGGCGGTTGGCCTGTATGGACGGGTGATGCCCAATCAGAATGGCGCGCCCGCGCGTCTGATCGTGCCGTGGAAGTACGGCTTCAAGTCCATCAAGTCGATCGTCCGCATCACATTCACCGTCGACGAACCCCCCACAAGCTGGGCTGTGTCCGCGCCACGCGAGTACGGCTTTTACGCCAATGTCAACCCAACGGTGGACCATCCCCGCTGGAGCCAGGCGCGCGAGCGGCGCATTGGCGAGTGGGGCCGGCGTGACACCTTGATGTTCAATGGTTATGCTGACCAGGTGACATCACTGTATGCTGGCATGGATTTGGCCCGCTTCTATTGATGCCCCTCTCGCCCATCATGGACTCCACCGCCGCGCCGGCTCGCTACACGCCCGCGAAAACCGCCACGGCGGCGCGCCGGCCCGCCGCCAGAACCCGCGACCGCTTGTGGGGCGCGGGCGTATTCGTGATATGCGCCTTGCCCCTGCTGGCGCTGGCATGGTGGACGGCGGCCGGCGATCTGGGCGTGAACCCCATCGAGACCATCGTTCGATACCTGGGCGACTGGGCCTTGCGCCTGCTCGTCCTGGCCCTGGCGCTAACCCCCTTGCGCCATCTGACCGGGTCCACGCGATGGGTGCGTCACCGGCGCATGATCGGCCTATGGGCTTTTGCCTACGGCGTGCTCCACGTCGCCGCCTACATGGTGCTGGACGTGGGCCTCCATGGGCCGACGCTGCTCGACGACCTGACCAAGCGCCCCGCCATCATGGTCGGCATGGCTGCCCTGCTGACCCTGGCACCGCTGGCCATCACCTCGACCCAGGGCATGGTTCGGCGCATGGGAGGCCGCGCCTGGCGCCGCCTGCACCGGCTGGTTTACCTCGCCGGCATCCTGGGCGCGGCTCATTACGTCATGATGGTCAAGGCCGACATCACCGACCCGATGATCTACATCGCCCTGCTGACGATGCTGCTGGGCGCCCGGGTCGCCCGCTGGTTGGCAGGGCGGTCGGTGTAAGACCAGCGGCATCAGACCTTGACCGTCTCCCGCAACGTGTATCGCGTAGGGTGCGCTCGCGCCGTAAGGCGCAGCGCACCATGCCACCTCAAGGCGGTGCGCTGCCCGCCATGTCATGGCGGTCGAGCGCACCCCACGCGTCACCGCAAGAGTCAACGTCTGGTGCCGTTGGTGTAATACCAACGGCCAGAAGTTATGACACGTTAGCCCAGTCACGGCTGGCGATGGATGTGATTCGAGCCGGGTCCGCGACGAGGTCGTTCCAGGCGTGGC
>JANQGN010000050.1 GCA_028277295.1 Rhodospira sp. | reverse complement strand
TTTATAACAAAATTTATGTCCCCAGGCCAAATAATAGTCTTTACACAGGGTAATAGTATTCTTTTGACGAATCGTATCCGTTTGTGTATATTGGACATGTTTTGCTCTTCTAAAGTGGTTTGAGTAATTTAAGTGATTTATATAGACATCTTGTGGTCTGCTCCGTGAAACGGAACCGCCATTTTGAAAACAATTTCATTCGATGGTATGCTGCAAAGCACAGAGGGTAAAATAATGAATTTACAACGCAATGATTTTTCTCGAAGTAAACAAATAAGATTTCTTGCATGATAACAACAAACAAAAACTTCCATGAAACATCAACCTCAATGTGGGCTGCCCGTCGGACCGGGTGTCCAGCGGCCGATTCGGGGCCTGCCTGATGGCCGAGCCCGCCTTGGTGGCCGACTGTGTCGCCGCCATGATGGGCGCTCTGCCCGGGGGCTTGCCGGTCACGGTCAAGCATCGCATCGGCATCGACGACCTGGATGGGTACGACCATCTGTGTCGATTCGTGGACACGGTGGCCCGGGCCGGCTGCCGCGTGTTCATTGTCCATGCCCGCAAGGCGTGGCTGTCGGGCCTGAGCCCTCGGGAAAATCGCGAGATCCCGCCGCTGAGACCCGAGGTCGTGCGGCGCCTGAAGGCGGATTTCCCGGCCCTGACCATCGTCCACAACGGGGGGGTGCGCGATCTGGCCACGACCGCCGATCACCTGCGTCATGTGGACGGCGTGATGATTGGCCGGGGCGCCTACGAAACCCCGTGGATGCTGGCCGAGGCCGACCGGGCGATCTTCGGCGAGGCCGGCGCGCCCGCGCGTGACCGCGCAAGCGTGGCGCGTGCCATGGCGGTCTACGCCGAACGCCGCATGGGCGCGGGCGTGCCGCTTCAGGCGATCACCCGCCATATCCTGCCCCTGTACCATGGCGTGCCAGGCGCGCGCGCCTGGCGCCGCCACCTCAGCGAGCACGCGCACCGGCGCGGCGCCGGCCCCGAGGTGATCCTGGAGGCCCTGGCTCGGGTCGAGTCGGTCCCCGCCCCGGACACTGACCCCGTCCCCGCCGCTATAACGTCAGCGTCATGATTCGATCGCGGCCCGTGTCTGGCGTCGCCGACAGGCGAACGGTATGCTGAGGAACCGGGCTGGCCTCAGGGCCATGCCCGCCGGCTCTGGGGGGCGCCGGCACCAAACTGGGTACGGCCTGGCGTCGTGCCCATGGCGACCGGATGGGGAGGAACGCCATGAGCTGGGCACGCTCTGCGGGGTTTGGCGGGCGGGGGCGAAAAGCGCCCGAAGACCGGAAATCCGAAGACCGAAAATCCGAAGACACAAACGACGTCTTTCGTGGGGCGTTTGGCGCGGCGATGCCGGCGCGGCGAAACCACCGATGCCGTGCGCCGAACCAGCCCCGGTCATCGCCGCGTGGTGCCGCGAGTCGGGGGAACTGGCCCGGCCGTCTGGTGATGGCTCCCGTGTGGGCGATGGTCCTGGCGATCGGACTGGCGGGCTGCGCGCCGCCAGGAGGGGGGCTGGGCGGGGGACTGGGTGGCCTGGACCGCCCCATGGCCGATCAGCCGGCGCCGGAGGCCAGCGGCCCCGCGCCCGAGTCCCGGGTCCAGCCGGCGGGGCCGAAGACGGTGGCGTTGCTGCTGCCGCTGTCGGGGCCAAAGGCCGAGCAGGGGCGCGCGCTGGAGGCCGCCGCTCGCCGGGTCCTGACGACGGACCGGGCCGGGCTGTTCGACCTGCGAGTGTTCGACACCCAGGCCAGTGCCGAGGGAGCCCGCGTTGCCGCCGAGGGGGCCGTAGCCGCCGGTGCTGATCTGGTGCTCGGGCCGCTCTACTCCGTGACCGCCCAGGCGGCGCGCCCGGCGCTCAGCGCCGCCAGCATTCCGATTCTGTCGTTTTCCAATAACCGGGCCGTGGCCGGGGACGGCCTGTATCTGCTGGGCCATCTACCGGGCCAGCAGACCGAGGCGCTGCTCGCGCATGCCGCTCTGCATGGTCACGGCGCCCTCGCGGTCGTCGGGCCTGACACCGCCTATGCCCGTCTGGTGGTCGATGCCGTGCGGTCCGAGGCGCGTCGGGGATCGGTGCGGTTCATGGGCAGCGAGCTTTTCCCGGCGGATACCGACTACAACAGCCAGGTGACCATCGTCCGGGATCTGGCCCGCCGCCGCCCGGGGGGTGTTGTGCTTCCCACGACCGGTCTGCGCCTGGCGGGCCTGTCGGCCCTTTTTGATTACTACGATGCCAGGCCCCCCCAGGTGCGTCTGATGGGCACCGATCTGTGGGAGCACCCCGGAACCTTCGCCGAAGGCTCGTTGCGGGGCGGGTGGTATGTCAGCGCCAGTACCCCGCCGGTGCGCGATCCCATGGCCGGCGTTCGCGCGCCGACGACCGGCGACTCCGTGCCGTCTGCTTCGGGCGTCGACACCGACGCGGACACGGCCGACCCGGACGCCGGGACGGCCGCCGCCGGGGAGGACGCCGCGCGCGCAGATCCATCGGCGTCCGAGGACGCGCCATCCCGTCCGGTCATCCGCCTGTCGACGGGGGCCGGAAAGCTGGATCGCCTGGCCATGGACGCCATGGCGCTGGCCTCCGCCTGGGCCGAACGGGCGGCGCCGGGCGCCGACATCACGGCGTTTCTCACCGACTCGGCCGGGTTTCGCGGCTTTTCCGGGCTGTTCCGGCTGCTGCCATCCGGCCTGAACGACCGTGGCCTGCATGTTCTAGAGGTCACGCCACGGGGCCCGCGCCTGATCAGCCCCGCCCCCACGATGTTCGCGCCCGGGCTGACGCCGACCATGCTGCTGCGGCCGGCCGATTTCCGGGTTCATCCCTGGTTGACGGTCGAGGTTGACCCCAACCAGGTGCCCACGGTCCAGGCGGGAGGGGTGGCGCCGCCGATGTCAACCGTCACGCCGGCCCCGCCGGCTACGCTGGCCACGCCCGCCTCGCGGGCGGTCTCGCCGGCCCCGTCCACCACCGCGCCGTCGAGCGCCGCGCCAATCGCCCCCGCGTCCCCCAACGTCAGGGATCCGGTCACGGGGCGATGGTCTGGCGGCAATGAACGCTGGACCGGCGCCCCGCCCGCGCCGCCCGTGCGCGTGCCGTCCACCGTAACGCCGGTGTCCACCGGGCCGGCGGGTGGCGTGACTCCCTCGGCGCCGACATCGGGCGCTGGCGGTCGGGTGCCGCCGGCACCGCCGCTCGTGGCGCCCGGCGCCATGCCCGCGTCGACGGCAACGCCCACGGTCGCGCCGGTGACGCGGTCGTCGGATTGGCGTCCGCCGGCCCCACCCCTCACCGCGCCGAGTGCCACGCCGGGCAGCCCGCCGACTGGCGGGGTGTCCGGCGGGGTTCCGCCCGCGCCGTCCCTTGCGCCGCCGCCTGACCCAGCCTTGCGCGGCGCTTGCGTCTGGCAGCGGCACTGTATGGACGGGACTTGCCGGCGGGTCCAGGTGTGCCCCATCGAGTCGTGAGCCCGGCCGCGTGAGGCCCGATCCCGATGACCGCCGAAACAGGGTCGGTGTTGGTGATTCCATCGTGCGTTGGGTTGGGATATGACCGATGGGAGGGGGCCGCTCGTCGACCCGCATCTTGTCTCCCGCCGTTGGGACAGTGTCTCGCCCATGACCGATTCCAAGCCCGTCGAGCCCGCCGCCGCCACGACAACCGCCTCCGCCGCCGGTCCCCGGGTGGCCTTGCTCGTCACCTGTCTGGTGGACCTGTTCCGGCCGCCGGTGGGCTTCGCCGCGCTCCGCCTCCTTGAGCAGGCCGGCTGCGCGGTCACGGTTCCCGAGGCGCAGACGTGCTGCGGCCAGCCGGCCTTCAACTCTGGTGACCGGGCCACGGCCACGCGTCAGGCGCGCTTCATGGTGGAGGCCCTGGCGGCCGAGGCGGTCGACTATGTGGTGGCGCCCTCCGGGTCCTGCGCGGAGATGATCCGCGCCCACTACCCGGCCCTGCTGGCCAACGACCGGGCCATGGCCGGCCGCGCCCGGGTGCTGGCCGACAAGACCCACGAGTTGACCTCCTTCCTTGTGGACGTGCTGGGCTGGACCGGGATCGCCGCGCGGCTGGAGGCCACGGCCACCTATCATGACACTTGCTCGGGGCTGCGGGGCCTGGGCGTGCGCGAGCAGCCGCGCCGGCTGCTGGGCCAGGTGGAGGGACTGTCCGTGCGGGAGTTGTCGGCGCCCGAGGAGTGCTGCGGCTTTGGCGGCACCTTCTGTGTCAAGTATCCGGACATTTCCGGGCGCATGGTGGGCGATAAGGCCGACGACGTGGTGGCCAGCGGCGCCGACCTGGTGTTGGGTGGCGACATGGGCTGTCTGCTGAACATCGCCGGCATGCTCAAGCGCCGGGGCAGCGCGGTCCAGGCACGCCATGTGGCCGAGGTGCTGGCCGGCATGGCCGAGGAAACGCCCGCCATCGGCGAGGGGCCGAAGTCCGCCCCGGGCTGACGGGGTGCCCGGCCGGGTCAGGGAGCGAGCCGCGATGCATGTGACCAGCCGTGCCTTCAAGGAAAACGTTCGTGGGGCCGTGACCGACCCCAACCTGCGCCAGTCCCTGGCCACCATGAAGACTGGCTTTCGCGCCAACCGCGCCAAGGCGGTCGCGGCGCTGCCCGAGTTCGAGGCCCTGCGCGACGCCGGCAAGGCGATCAAGGATCATGCGCTGGCGCATCTTGACTACTATCTGGAGCGCTTCGAGGAGCGTGTGGTGGCGGCCGGCGGGCACGTCCACTGGGCGCGCGATGGTGACGAGGCATGCCGCGCCGTGCTGGACATCTGCCGGGCGCACGCGGCGCGGGTGGTCACCAAGGGCAAATCCATGGTGGCCGAGGAGATCGCGCTTAATCAGGCTCTGGAGGCCGCGGGCATTCAGCCGGTCGAGACCGATCTCGGCGAGTACATCATTCAGCTGCGCCAGGAGCTGCCGAGCCACATCATCGCCCCGGCCATCCACGTGCGGAAGCATCAGGTCGCCGACTCCTTCCGCGCGCATCATCGCCAGTTTCCGGCCGATCGCCCCCTGGAGGAGCCGCGCGATCTGCTGGACGAGGCCCGGGTGGTGCTGCGCGACCGCTTCCTGTCCGCCGACGTGGGCATCACCGGCGCCAACCTGCTGATCGCCGAGACTGGCTCGACGATCATCGTCACCAACGAGGGCAACGGCGACCTGACGCAGCTTTTGCCGCGCGTGCATATCGTGGTGACGAGCATCGAGAAGGTGGTTCCCACCCTGGAGGACGCGGCCACCGTGCTGCGGTTGCTGGCGCGCTCGGCCACCGGTCAGCTGATGTCATCCTATACCACCCTGTCCACCGGACCGCGTCGCCCGGATGATCCCGATGGGCCCGAGCATTTTCACGTGGTGCTGCTGGACAATGGCCGATCGCGCATGCTGGGGTCGGAGTTCCGCGACGCGCTGCGGTGCATCCGCTGCGCCGCTTGCATCAACCACTGCCCGGTCTATGGCGCCATCGGCGGGCATGCCTATGGGTCCGTCTATCCGGGGCCGATCGGTTCGGTGATCACGCCGGCGCTGGCGTCCCTGGAGGAGGCGGCCGGACTGCCCAATGCCTCCACCCTGTGCGGCCGTTGCGAGGCGGTGTGCCCCATGCGCATCCCGCTGCCACGCATGCTGCGCAACTGGCGGGAGCATGAGTTCGCCCGCCACCTGGCGCCGGCCCGGGTCCGCTGGGGGTTGCGCATCTGGTCCTTGGCGGCGCGCCGGCCGGCGCTGTATCGTATGGGGTCTGGCGTGACCGCGCGCCTGTTGATGTGGTTGGGCGGTCGTCGCGGCCGACTGTCGTGGGCGCCGATGGCCAGTGCCTGGACACGGGTGCGGGATCTGCCGGCGCCGCCACCGGGCGGCACCTTCATGACTCGTTTTCGAACCATGCAGGGACAACGCCGCTCCCGCCGGTGACACACCAGGGCGTTTTCGGCGACACCGGACTCACCGAAAGCGCCCTCATGTTTACTATTGAAGCAAATCGTCGTCGCGATCCGGTCCGGATCGCTCGGGATTTGCTCTAGATCAATTGTTCGGGGCGAATTGCCTCTCATTTAACCCTCCGGGTGGGTCAAATGAGAGGCAATCCGCCCTAGGCGCGGGCAGGGGAGGGACCGCACGGGACCATGGCACGATCCAGTCAGGCGGCGCAGGATTACCGCCTTCACGAACGACTGACCGAAGCCTATATGGCGGACCGGATCCGCATCCAGGTCAACTTCGAACATTTGAACCGGGCCGGCTCCCCCGTCTTCGATCCCTGGGAAAACGTGCTACCCCTGCTGGCGTTGATCATGGCCAGCATGCTCGTCATGGCCTTCAATCTGGTCGTCGGGACCATCGCCCTTGTGGGCGCCATGTTCGCCTACGCGTTCCTCGTGCGTCCCTGGGTGGCTCAGCGGGTGCGCCAGCGGACCATTGAAAGCATGCTCAAGAACGCCCACAACTGGCAGGTCATCTGGTCCCTGGGCGGTGTTGTCGTCACGTTGACCGAAAACCCGCGGATCGGCGTGGTGGCGCCGGCGGGGAACTGGCGTGCCTTCGCCCGGCAGTTCCCCGCCGGTAGTGAACTGGGCCCGGGCCTGGGTGGGCGCGACCCGGCGCGTCGGGCATCCCAGGATGGCGTCAAGGGGGGCGCCGCCTTCGATCCGGGCGAGACGTTCGACGGTGACGCGTGACGGGCGGACGCGGAGGATCAAGTCTGTGAGCGACATCGCCCGCCGTGCCATTCTCGACGGCATCCGCGCCAGCCTGCGCCGAGGCCCGGTGCCCGAGGACACCGCCGCCGTGCTCGACCGGCGGCTGCGCCGGCCCGAGCCCAATGTGGTGCCGGCCATCGCCCTGGGCGGGCGGGCCGCGCTTGTCTCCCGCTTCCTGACCGCCGCCGCGACCGCCGCCGCGACCACGACCCGAGTGGCGCCCGGGCGGGAAGGGGCGGCCGTCGCGGACTTTCTGCGGGCGCATAATCTGCCGATGGCCGTGGCGGTGGCCGCCGATGCCCGCCTGGACGGGGTGGCCGCCGAGCCCATGCTGAGTGTCACGCGCCGGGGCGCGGATCACGGGGCCCCGGCCGCCGAGGACAGGGTCGGGGTCTCGCATGCCCTGGCCGGCCTGGCGGAAACCGGAACGTTGGTGCTGGTTTCCGGGCCGGACAGCCCGGCGACCCTGAACATGCTGCCCGATACCCATGTTGTGGTGGTGCGTGCCCGTGACGTGGTCGGCGGTCTCGAAGATGGCTGGGAGCACCTGCGCGCGGTGGCCGGCGGCGATCCATTGCCGCGCACGGTGCACTTGGTGACCGGGCCCTCGCGAACCGGCGACATCGAACAGACCCTTCAACTCGGCGCCCATGGGCCGCGCCAGTTGCACGTCGTGCTGGTCGATGATGACCCGGCCGCGCACGGGGACTAGGGCCGCCGGCCGTCGCCCCAAGGGTCTCGTCGACGGCCGACGTCCGGAGTCCGACCTGGACCTTTGGCGCCACGTTACGCGCGGTGTCACGCCGCTGCCCGGCCGAGGCGGCGCGCGGGACACGGGCGCCCCGCCGCCGGACCCGGAGCGGGCGGTGTGCGATCGGCCGCGTCACCCGTCGCCTCCATCATCCCGAGACGCTGTGTCCTCGGGCCGGACGCGTCACGAGGCCACGGCGGCGCTGCGTCATGGCGATGGGGCCGGTATCGACCGCCGCACCCATGATCGCTTCCGGCGGGGCCGCATGGCCATCGAGGGGCGCCTTGACCTGCATGGGATGACCCGGGAGAGGGCCCACCATGCCTTGACGGCCTTTCTGCATCGCGCGCACGACCGGGGGGCGCGATGCGTGTTGGTGGTCACCGGCAAGGGCATGGGGCGCGACGGCGGCGGTGTGCTGCGGCGTGATGTGCCGCACTGGTTGAATCAAACTGGCCTTCGCCGCATGGTGCTCGGCATTGCCCACGCCCAACCCCGCGATGGTGGCGAGGGCGCGCTCTACGTCCTGCTGAAGCGCCGCCGGGAGGGAGGCGCATGACACCCTTTGGTGCCCGGCTGCGGGCATTGCGCGCCGAGCGGGGCCTCACCCAAACCGAACTCGCGGCGCGCCTGAACGTTTCGGCGGCGTACCTCTCGGCGCTGGAGCATGGCCGTCGCGGGCGGCCGCAACCGGGCCTGGTGATGCAGATCTGCGGGGCGCTCGACTTGATCTGGGACGAGGCCGAGACCCTCAAGGCCCTGGCCGAGCGATCGGCGCCCCGGGTGACCCTGGACACCGGAGGGTTGTCCCCCCTGGCCACCGAGCTTGTGAACGACCTTGCCGAGCGACTCCCCGACTTGGACGAGTCTGCCTTGCGGGCGATTCTCGACCTGCTGCATCGGCGCGCGCCGTCGCGGATGAGGCACGGAACCGTGCGCAGGTCCGGCAGGAGGCCGAAGTCGTCCGTCCAGCGATCTTGACGCTCGCCTTGAGGCAGACCTAGAGTGAACCCACACATTCCGGGGTCAACCGCCGCGCTCCTGCAGGAAAGGCCAAGATCCCGGACGACTCACTGTTTAGGGAAGCGGCTAATGAAGCACGTGACCGATGCGTCGTTCGAGGAAGACGTTCTGAAATCCGGCACTCCGGTGCTCGTGGATTTCTGGGCTGAGTGGTGCGGTCCGTGCCGGCAGATCGCGCCCGCCCTGGATGAACTCGACACCACCATGGGCGACAAGCTGACCATCGCCAAGATCAACATCGACGAGAACCCGGGAACGCCGTCCAAATACGGCGTGCGCGGAATCCCCACGTTGATCGTTTTCCGCGACGGTCAGGTGGCGGCCACCAAGATTGGTGCCCTGCCCAAGAGCAAGCTTTTCGAGTGGGTCGAGTCCGTGGTCTGACGGTCGGCCTTTCCGGCGCGCCCCTTGGGGGCCCGATGGCATCCCCGCCCGGTTGCACCGACCGGGCGGGGAGTCTCGTTTCTTGTTATCGGCGTGCCATGACCAGCGTTGTCCAGGTGTCGATGACCAGGCGCCACCGAAGATGTAGCCCTTGCCGGGCATAGGCGTTCCGGACCCGGGTCTCTTGGGCCGCCAGCAGGCCCGACAGCACGATTCGCCCGCCCGGCGCCAGCGCCCGCGCCGCCGCCGGGGCCATGGCTGTCAGCGGTCGCGCGAGGATGTTGGCCAGGATGAGGTCGAAGGGGCCGGCCGCGCGCACGGCGGCGCCCCGGAATCCATCGGCCCTCAGCGCCCGGACGAAACCCTTGAGGCCGTTGCGCCGGGCGTTGTCGCCGGCCACGCGCACGGCCTCGTCATCCACGTCCACCGCCAGCACGGGCCGGCGCCAGGCCCGCGCGGCGGCCATGGCCAGCACCCCGGTGCCGCAGCCCATGTCCAGCACTCGGCGCGGGCGCGTCCCATGGTGGCGGGCGAGGGCGTCCAGGGCCAGCAGGCAGCCGCGCGTGGTCGGGTGCTCGCCCGAGCCGAACGCCGTGGCGGCATCCACGATCAGGGCATGGCGACCCGGCGGCGGCGGATCGGTCACGTGGGAGCCCCGCAGGTGAAACCGCCCCACGTCCATGGGGGGAAAGGTGGCCAGGTTGTCGCGTAGCCAGTCTCTCGGGCCCATGCGCTCCAGGGTAACCGGGGGCTCGTCGATGGCCGCCGCCCGGGCCGCCAGGGCGAGCGCCAGGGTCAGGGCGTGGTGATCGGGCGCCCGTTCGCTTAGGCCCTCCAGCCGCCACTGCCCGCGCGTCGGCCCGGCATCCTCGATCTCGAAGCACGCCAGGGCGTCACACAGCCCATCCAGGGCGGTCTCGAACACCGCCACCGCCGCCGCCGGGACCACAAGGTCGATCCGCCAGGTCTCCGCCACGTCCGTCTCCCATGCTGTCCGATGTCGAGGCCCATGTTTCGGGGCGGCAGTCATACCCCGTCGCGGTGGTGACGGTCGAGGGGGGCGTTGGCCCGGGCCGGCGAGCATGCTAAAGGGCGATCCCGGTGGCGCGGGGTCCGTGCCCGGGCGGTCGTGGCCGTCCCCATCGCATCGCGGAACTGGCCGAGGCCCGAGTCATGGCGCCCCATCTCAAGGGACTGTTGCTGTCCACCGCCGGGATGCTGGTCATCAGCCCGGATGGCCTGCTGGTCAAGTTGGTCCAGCAGGCCGACGCCTTTCAGATTGTCTTCTGGCGCACCCTGCTCACCGCAATCACGTTGTCGCTGGTGCTGCTGCTGGTGCGGGGCCGGGGCGTGGTCGCGCATGTGCGAGGCATGGGGCGCGTGGGGCTTGGCGCGTCGCTGATGGTGGGGCTGTCCAACATTTCCTTTGTCACCGCCATGACAATGACGTCGGTGGCCAACACCCTGGTGGTGCTGGCCACCTTGCCGCTGTTCGGTGCGATCCTGGGCCTGGTGCTGATTGGCGAGCGGGTGCGGCCGCGCACCTGGGCGGCGATCGCCGTCGCGTTCGTCGGCGTGGTTATCCTGCTGACGGGGTCCGTCGGCCTGGAGGGCGGGGCGCTGGCCGGCGACATGGTGGCGCTGGGCATCCCCCTGTTCATGGGGCTGGCGTTGGTGCTGCTGCGCAAGGCCGGGGATCGGGACACGGTGCCGGTGGTGGCCCTGGGCGGCCTGGCGAGCGCGCTGTTGGTGCTGCCGTGGTGTGACCCGCTGGCGGTCACCGCCGAGGACATGGCGGTGATCGCGCTCATGGGGTGTCTTGTGACGCCCCTGGCGTTGTCTCTGTACACCAGCGGGGCCCGCTATCTCCCCGCCGCCGAGGTGGCGTTGCTGGCGCTGATCGAGACCGTTCTTGGGCCGGTGTGGGCCTGGGTGGGCGTGGGTGAGGTCCCGGCGCCGCTGACCCTGGCCGGCGGCGCTTTGGTGGTGCTGGCGATTGCCGGCAACAGCGTGCTGGCGTTGACGGCGCGCCGGCCAGGTCCGGACCGGCCGCCTCCGCCGCCGGGGTGATGGGTGCCGCTATCGGCGGGGCATCAAAACCGTGTAGTCCAGATCAAGAACCACCGACTCGAGCGGCTTTCCGTCCTCGCCCTTGTCCGGGAAGGTCTCGCAAGACTGATCCTTCACCGCGACCGTGCGCAGGCGCAGCGCCCCGACGTCGGTGCGGTCCGGGATCTCCATCTTGTCCAGCACCTCGGTCCAGGCATGAACAGTGTCGCCGGCGACGGTGGCGTTGACGTGGCGGGCGCCGTTGATGGCGGCCAACCGGAAGGCATTGGCCAGGCCGTTGAAGGACAGGGCGCGGGCCATGCTGATGACGTGGCCCCCATACACCATGCGGCGGCCGAGCGGCCCCTGAGCCTGGGTCATCTGGTTGAAGTGCACCTTTGCCGTGTTCTGGTAGAGGCGGGTGGCGATCTGGTGTTCGGCTTCCTCCAGGGTCATGCCGATGGCATGGTCAATGCGCTCACCGACGGCGTAGTCCTCCCAGAGGTCGTCCTGGCCGGCCAGTTCGGT
>JANQGN010000024.1 GCA_028277295.1 Rhodospira sp. | reverse complement strand
CTCAGATAACCAATCTGTAAGGTTTCATGGATTCGAGGGAGATCCTTCGCGTCCTGCGGACGCTCAGGATGAGGATTATCAATTTTTAATAGCCTCATCCTGAGGAAGCGAAGCGATCGAAGGATCTCCATCGATGCCCCGTACCCTCTCGGATCGTGACTCATGAACGATCGTCCATCCGCGTTCGGAGCCCTGGCGTGACCCCGGAAGCCCTTGCCAATCCCGACGAGTCATGATCCGACTCCCGGCACACAGTCGGTGGGCGATGCTCGGGAGTCATCGGCCACCCACCACCCTCCAGGAGGACACGCCCATGAAGGTTCATGGCACCCCGACTCGCACCATCTGGCTGACCGACGACGGCGAGACCGTGGAGATCATCGACCAGACCCGCCTGCCCCACGAATTCGTGATCGCCCGCCTGACCGACCTGGACAGCGCCTGCCACGCCATCAAGGCCATGCTGGTGCGCGGCGCGCCGCTGATCGGTGCCACGGCGGCCCACGGGATGGCCCTGGCCATGCGCTCGGACGCGTCGGACGCCGGGCTGTCCAGGGCTTACGAGGCCCTGTTCGCCACTCGCCCCACGGCGGTCAACCTGCGCTGGGCGCTGGACGAGATGAAGGCGTTGCTGGCCCCCTTGCCGGCGGCCGAGCGCGCCGCCGCCGCCCAGGCGCGCGCGGTGACCCTCTGCGACGAGGACGTGGGCCTCAACGAAGCCATCGGCGACGCCGGCCATGCCGTGTTCCGCGACCTCTGGGAGAAGAAGGGCCGCCCCGACCAGTTCAACGTCCTGACCCACTGCAACGCCGGATGGCTGGCGACCGTCGATTGGGGCACCGCGCTCGCGCCCATTTACAAGGCGCATGACGCCGGCCTTCCCATCCATGTCTGGGTGGACGAGACCCGCCCCCGCAACCAGGGCGCCAGCCTCACGGCCTGGGAACTCAACCAGCACGGCGTGCCACACACGGTGATCGTCGACAACGCTGGCGGTCATATGATGCAGCATGGCCTGGTGGACGCCTGCATGGTCGGCACCGACCGCACCACGGCCACCGGCGACGTCTGCAACAAGATCGGCACCTATCTGAAGGCCCTGGCGGCGCATGACAATGGCGTGCCGTTCTACGTCGCCTTGCCCAGCCCAACCATCGACTGGACCGTCTCCGACGGGGTCGCAGAGATCCCCATCGAGGATCGCGGCCCGGGAGAGGTGTGCCGCCTCTGGGGCCGCCTGGACTCCGGCGAGACCGCCTGGATCACGGTCACGCCCGACGGCAGCCCGGCGGCCAACCCCGCGTTCGACGTCACCCCCGCGCGTCTGGTCACCGGCCTGGTGACCGAGCGCGGCGTCTGTCCGGCCAGCGCCGAGGGCCTCGCCGGCCTGTTCCCGGAGCGCGCTCCGGCCGCCGCCGAATAGGGCGCCGAGCGTGACCACCGTCCGCCGGCCGCTGGTGATCGGTGTCGGCCAGCCCCATCGCGGCGACGATGCCCTGGGGCTGGCGGCGCTGGCGGCGCTGGCGGCGGTGCTGCCTGAGGACGTGGCCGACCGGGTGGCGCACCATGGCGAGGGCCTTGGGCTGATGGCCTTGTGGGAGGGGCGGTCGGTGGTGCTGCTGCTGGACGCGCTGGACGCTGGCCGACCGCCGGGGACGCTGCTGCGGGTGACGGCCAGCGCCGGCCCCATCCCCTCCCGGGCCTTCCGCGCGTCGTCGCACGCCTTTGGCGTGGCCGAGGCGGTGGAGACGGCCCGCGCCCTGGGGCGACTGCCACACACCCTAGTATTGCTCGGGGCGCAAGGGATCGACTGGAGGTTGGGCTCGCCACTCTCGCCTGAGGTGCGCGCCGTCTTGCCCTCCATGGTTGAAGAGGCGGCCGGTATCCTATCGGATACCGTGTTCACCCAACACGCCACCACCAGCCTGCCCGAATGAGCGGTTCCACCCGGTCCTGATCCGGGATACTCTTGTGAACCAATTCTAACTCCCGATTTCGCACCGTCCCCCAGGGCCGGACCAGAGGGCAGGAACACGGCGCGCATGACCGCAGGGTCCTCCAACAGCGACACCGCTGGTATCGGCATGGCGACCAAGGTGGGCGTCGTGCTGCTGTTCGCGACGGGCCTGTTCCTGTTCCTGCCCACCGTGCTGCTGATCACCGTGGCCATGCTGCCCACGGCGGTGGCCCTGGTGGTGGACCGGTCCTCCAGCCGCACCGGGTGGCTCTGCGTCGGGGGCCTGAACTTCGCCGGCCTCACCCCGGCGCTGTTCGACCTGTGGTTCGATGGGCATACCCTGGAGAACGCGACCGCCATCATGGGCGACGTGTTCAACATCATGCTCATCTATGGGGCGGCGGCGATGGGCTGGATGATTTTCATGACCACGCCGCAGATCATCGCGGCGTTCATGCAGATGACCTCCGATCACCGGGTTGCCAAGCTGAAGGCGCAACAGCAACAGCTGGTGGAGGACTGGGGACCCGAGGTGGCCCGCGATGACATGGACTAAGGGCCTTGGAGACCGGACAGGGCGCGTCCACCTCGCTCAGTGTCTGTCCGGAAAGCCTTGCAAGACACCGCATACGGTATGCCGTTCGGGCGCAGGAACACAATATGTTGCGCTTCCCGAGACTTTCCGGACGGGCTCTCAGGACACCGCCGGCGGCGCCGCCCGCCACCGCTGGCGCCAAGCCTAGAGTATGTTGCGCAATTTCTGAATCGCCCAACATGCTCTAGAAATTTGTTTTTCAAGCAAATCGTCCCCAAAAGGTCTCAGGACTCCGAACGCGGATGGACGATCGTTTAAGAAGCGCCTTCCGAGAGGACCGGAGCACGCGATGGAGATCCTTCGGTCGCTCCGCTTCCTCAGGATGAAGCCCTTAAAA
>JANQGN010000631.1 GCA_028277295.1 Rhodospira sp. | reverse complement strand
ACGCCTGACCGGCAAAGAGGGGAACCGCCCGTCCATGCGGTTGAAATGCTACTCCGCCCCCAGCATGGCGGAAGCCATGACCCTGATCCGCGCCGAACTGGGGGATGACGCCATCATCGTCTCCACCCAGCGCGCGGCCGGCGACGGTGGCGTCCGCATCACCGCGGCGATCGAGGAATCGGCGCTGGACCGGGACATCGAGCGCGCGCTGGATGATCCCTCGGGCGGGAGCGCCACCGCCGACGCCCTGGAACTGGCGGCCGCCGACCCCCGGGTGGCCAAGGTCCACGAAGCCCTGGGGTACCATGGCGCACCCCGGGTCCTGACCACCCGCCTGGCGCAGGCCGTCGGCGAGGCCGAGGCCCCCGATGCGCTGGACGCCTGCACCGCCGCCCTGGCCGGCGCATTCGCCTTCGCGCCCCTGCCTGCCCGAAAATCGCCACGTCCGTTCCTGATGGTCGGTCCTCCAGGCGCCGGCAAAACCATCACCGTCGCCAAGCTGGCCGCCCGCGCCCGCCTGACCAACCGCCCGGTGGGTGTGATCACGGCGGATTCGGTGCGCGCCGGGGCCATGGCGCAGCTCGCCGCCTTTACCCGCATCCTCGACGTGGACCTGAAGCGCGCCCGTGGCCCGGAGTCCCTGCGTGCCCTGGTGGAAGAATCCATCGGCCTGCATGATCTGGTCTTCATCGACAGCCCGGGCATCAACCCCTTTTCGGCCCAGGACATGGCGTTTCTGCGCGAGTTGATCGAGGCCGCCGACGTCGAACCCATCCTGGTGCTGGCCGCCGGCATCGACCCCATGGAGGGCGCCGAGGCCGGCGAAAGCTTCGCCCAGGTGGGCGCCACCCGCCTGCTGGCCACGCGGCTGGACATGGCCCGACGTCTTGGTGGTATTCTCGCGGCGGCGGATCAGGGTCAATTGATGTTCAGCGAGGTGACCATCAGTCCCCACGTGGCCAACGGGCTGGTGCCCTTGGGTGCGCAGACCCTGGCCAAGCTGATCCTCCCCCGACAGGAGGAAGAGGACCACGACCCCACAGGAGAGGCCACCGCGGATGTCACGCCGCTATCGGACACCCCGCCCCTCGACGTCACCGAGGCCGTGCGATGACCACCGTTGACCCCAGCATGGCCGTTTCGCCGGCCACCACGGCGGCCGCCGACCGTGGCATCCTCGCCATCGCTTCGGGCAAGGGTGGCGTGGGAAAGACGTGGTTCGCCATCACCTTGACGCACGCCCTGGCGAAACGCCACCAGCGCGCGCTGCTGTTCGACGGCGACCTGGGGTTGGCCAATATCGACATCCAGCTGGGCCTCATGCCGCGCCATGACCTGGGCAGCGTGGTGGCCGGCAAACTGACCCTGAACCAGGCCGCCACCCATTTCCCCAGCGGTGGATTCGATGTCATCGCCGGCCGCTCGGGATCGGGGAGCCTGGCCAACATTCCGGCAAGCCGATTGCAGCTGATCGCCGACGACCTGCGTCTGCTGGCGCGCGACTACGACCGTGTCATTCTCGATCTGGGCGCCGGCGTCGAGAAGGCGGTCCGCCAACTGGCCAACACCGCCCACACCATCCTGGTGGTCACCTCCGACGAACCCACCGCCCTGACCGACGCCTACGCCTTCATCAAGATCAACGCCATCGAGCGCCCGGAGGCCGACATCCGCGTGGTGGTCAATGCCTCGAACTCCACCCGCGAGGGCGA
>JANQGN010000346.1 GCA_028277295.1 Rhodospira sp. | reverse complement strand
CCCGATCGGGCGCTGTTCGCGGCCCTGTTGACGCCCCAGGGCAAGATGCTGTTCGACCTGAT
Organism: Rhodospira sp.; assembly: GCA_028277295.1. Classification (GTDB taxonomy): domain Bacteria; phylum Pseudomonadota; class Alphaproteobacteria; order Rhodospirillales; family Rhodospirillaceae; genus Rhodospira. The sequence goes on along the minus strand of JANQGN010000346.1, from coordinate 7,328 downwards.
GATGGTGGGGTTGGCGGGCGGCGGGGACGGTGCCGGGGACGTCCTGCTGATCGAGGCGGAGGCCGCGCGTCTGGACGACCTGCGTGCGCACCTGTCGAAGTACAAGCTGCGGAGCAAGATCACCCTGGCGGTTGCCGGGGGCTGGTCCGTGGCGGTGCTGTTCGGCGACGGTGCGCTGGCCGCGCTGGGGTTGCCGGCGGCGGTGGAGGCTGGGGCGGGCGCGGCGCGGCCCCTGCCGGAAGGGGGTGTGGCCTTTGTGGACCCGCGCCTGCCGGCGGCTGGGGCGCGCCTGATCCTGCCCCTGGAGCACGCCCGCCGTGTCCTGGAGGATGTGGGCGCGCGGTTGGTGGCGCCCGCCGCCTGGGCGCGTCATCGCCTGACCCTGGGGCTGCCCGAGGGCGCCACGGACATCGGCGTTGAGAAGAGCCTCCCCCTCGAATGCGGCCTGGAGGACCTGGCCGGGGTCGACTTCCAGAAGGGATGTTACATGGGCCAGGAACTGACCGCCCGCACCAAGTACCGGGGCTTGCTCAAGCGCCGGCTGATGCCCGTGGACGTGGCCGGGCCGCTGCCAGCGCCAGGTACGCCGTTGCGCACCGCCGCCGGCAAGGATGGCGGCGAGATGCGCTCCGGTCTGGCGCTGGACGAGGTCACCGGGATCGGCCTGGCCATCGTGCGCCTGGAGGCGCTGGCCGACGGCCGGTCGCTGGAGGCTGGCGGCGCGCGCTTGACGCCACGGGTGCCCGCATGGATGCGGCTGCCGGAGCCGGCGGACGCCAAGAGGTAGTACCGATCGGCTTCGGGAATAGCAATCAGGCCCCACCAAACCGCAGGTGAACGATGCGACTGGACATCTGGGCCCGCAAGGGCGGCAGTTTCATGAGCCACCAGAGCCACCGCCAGCGATCCCTGTGGTGGTCAAAATAGTTCCAGTGCTCGGCAACCGTGATGCCGGGATGCCAGTCGGCCAGGTCATGGGGGTTCCTGAGGCCCCACTTGAAGTCTGGCCTGTTGTCGATCGCACTCAGGCTGTCGTGGTGCTTGCCGCGCCCAACCATGAATGGCCCCAGCGTTTCCACGAGGAACTCCCCGCCGCGAAACCGCTCCGCCATGGTCCTGACCAGCGGTTTCAACTCGTCCTCGGTGAAGTAGGGGAACACGCCCTCGGCGATCAACAGCACCGGCGTGCCCTCGGCCGCCACCGTGTCCATCCAGCCCGAATCGAACATGGACGATTCGATCATGCGATACTGGTCCGTTTCCGTGAAGAAGCGGCGCCGCAAGGCGATGGACTCGGGAACATCAAGGTCATACCAGCGCTTCACCCGTGGCGCGAGCCGCGCATGGCGCGTATCCAGCCCGGCGCCGATCTGGACCACGGTGGCCTCCGGCACGCGCGCCAGATAGGCGCGCGTCGCCGTGTCGAGGATTTCGGTCCGGACGGCCACGCCGACCTGGGATTTCCACGCCGGTTCGAACTTGGCGAAGTCATAGTTGATTTGCGCCATCATCTCGGCGGCGCGCGTATCGACAAGGATGGGGGCCTTGTTCTTGCCTTCGACCGCACGCGCCCAGAGAGGAATGAGCAGGGTCTCCGGAACCCCGGATAAGAGTGTCGTCATGGTAGGTCCCTCGCTCGACTCTTGTGCCAGCGGCATCGCTCATTCTCAATGACGTCGGTATCAACGTGCCGCCGCGTGCACGAACACCGCCTTGCAGCCCTTGCCGATCAGGCGTGCGTCCTGGACCGCGAAGCGCGCCGTCTCGATGATCGCCCGGGTCCCGGCCACCGTCAGGGCGCGCGCGGCCTTTGGCCGTTGCCCGAAGGCGCGTCTGTATCGGTAGATCAGGCCGAGCTTGGCCAGCGGTCCCATGCCGGCGGTGGTGAAGCTGACGATGATGATCCGGCCGTCGGCTTTCACGACCCGGCGGCTTTCCGCGACGGCCTTTTCCCGATCGGGGATCACATGGAGCAGGTTGACCATGACCACGGCGTCGAAGGTGGCATCGGGGTAGGTGAGGGCGAAGGCGTCCTGCGGCTCGACCTGAACGGTCGGCAGGTCCTGGAGACGCTTGCGGGCGGCCGCGACCATGTCCTCCGACAGGTCGGTGGCCACCACGCTGTCGGCCGTTTTCGCGATGACCCGTGTATACGTGCCGTTGCCGCAGCCGAGTTCGAGCACCTTGCCCGAGAGGGCCAGCGCCGACAGGGTGCGCTGGATCTCCTCGACGTTCTTCTTGCCGGCGACATAGGTGGTGCGCTCCTCGAAGTCGCTGGCGATCCGCGACCAGTGCTTTTCCTTACCCAAGGTTATGTGTCCTTTGCCGTCGAGTCTGGAGCAAATCCCGAACGATCTGTGACAGATCGCTCGGGATTTGCTCTAGCTCCGAAGCAATCCAGGGCAAATATTGGCGTCCTCTGCTCTGGATTGCTTCACCCTCGTCTTGCGACGAGGGTTCGCAATGACGGGTCACTTTTCCGACGGGGCCGCGTTCCCCGGCCCGGCGGGAAAAGACGTGTGAATACGATAAGTGTCGAGGGAGAGGGCGTCGATGGGCCTGGCTCATGGTGGTCTCTTGGCGCCCGGAGCGGTTCGTGCCGTCCATTCCCGCGTGCGCGCGCCGATGGGACCGCGCACGCAATCGGTCTCAGTGTCTGTCCGGAAAGCCTTTCAAAACACCACATACGGCATGTGATTCGGGCACAGGCACACACTATATTGCGGTTCTCCGAACTTTCCGGACGGTCTCCAAAGGCTTCTCCCCTTGTTTCAGGTTGGCACGGTATGAGGTGCATTGATGGCCGACCAGACCCCGAAAAAGTGTGATCGCCGGAATCAGGGGGACAAGATCACGATCATAAACGAGCTGCCCGGTTGGGTAATAGTGGTTATAATAGCGCGTCTCTGATCATCAGACGGCGGTAAATATGGTGAGAAAACAGCGGGGACGCAAGCCCCGTTGCCCTGGTGAGGCCAAGTTCTATGAACGGTTCATGGTACTCTTTCATTCAAAGAGACATGGATGCGCGGGGTCGGTCCCCTTGTTTCGGGTTACCATGGCCGGCTTATCCCCCTGAGGGTCTGTCCGGAAAGCCTTGCTTAGCACCACATACGGCATGCGATTCGAACAGGGGCACACACTATATTGCGGTTCCCGAGACGTTCCGGACGGGCTCTGAGTGTCTGTCCGGAAAGCCTGGCAAAGCACCACATAAGGAATGCGAACCGGGCACAGGCACACACTATAATTGTGGTCCCCGAGACGTTCCGGACGGGCTCTGAGACAGGGGGATAAGCCAGTGACGTGGACCCGCCGGTCCTATCCCAGCGCTGCCTCGACGAAGTCCAGCCGGTCCTGGCCCCAGAAGGGCTCGCCGTCCACGACGTAGCTGGGCACGCCGAAGACGCCATCGGTCACTGCGGCCTCTGTGTGGCCCTGGCGCATCGCTTCCCAGCGGTCGGCGTCGCCCTCGACCTCGGCCAGCAGGGCGGCCGCGTCCAGGCCCTGATGAGTCAGCACGGCGGCCACGGTGTCGCGATCGTTGAGGTCCCGGTCCTCCACCCACAGCGCATGCCCGAAGGCGGTCGCCAGGCCCAGGGCATCGCCCCCCTGGGCCTGGACAACCAGCACGCAGGCCGCCGCGCGGCGCTCGTCGAAGGGGAAAACAGCCGGCTCCAGCACCAGGGGGATCCCCAGGCGGTCGCGCCAGCGGGCCAGCTCCCGCAGACGGTAGGCCTGGCGCGCGGGCGCCCGCTTGGGAAGGGGCACGCCGCCGGTGGCTTGATAGAGACGCATCAGGTCAAGAGGGCGGACCTCCACCGATGCGCCCTTGGTCGCCGACAGGGCCGCGAGGCCCGCGCCGCCGAGAAAGGCCCAGGGGGAGTTGAGGGCGACGTAGTAGGTGAGGGCGCGGGCCATGGACGGAGCCTCCGATCAGATGTCTGGAAGCCCCATTTTAGACCACTTGGTTTGAAAAAACAGACCCGCCGTCAATCCAGCCATCGATCCAGGAACGCTTGGACCCAACGCGCCACGGCGGCATCGAAACGGCGGCGGCCGGCGCGGTGGTCCTCGGCCTTCCGGGCGCCCGGGAGCACGAGCATGTGCCCGGCCTTGTGCAGCCAGCGCTCCATCATCTCGTGGGTGACCTCGGGGTGGAACTGGATGCCGAGCGCGCGGCCGTTCAAGGCGAACGCCTGGTTGGGGAAGTCCGGCCCGCGCGCCAGCAGGGTCGCGCCGGGCGGCAGATCGAAGCCCTCATTGTGCCAGTGATAGACCTCCGGGGGCGAGGCGCCATCGAACAGGCCGAGGTGGTGTCCAGCCTCGGTGGGCCACAGGGGATAGTAGCCGATCTGAACCTTTTGGGCGGGATGGCGCATGACCCGGGCCCCGGCCACCCGGGCCATCATCTGCGCCCCCAGGCAGATGCCCAGCACCGGCAGGCCGGCGCCCAGGGCACGGTCGATGAAGGCCATTTCCGCGCGCAGGCCCGGCAGGTGATCGTCGTTGGCGCTCATGGGGCCGCCGAAGACGACCGCGCCGGCAAAGTCCGACAGGTCCTCGGGCAAGGGGTCGCCCAGCAGCGGTGTCCGCCGGTCCACCACATGGCCGCGCGCCCGCAACACCGCCCCCACCCGCCCGCAGTTGGAGTGCGCCTGATGGACGATCGCCAGCACCGGCTTGCGGCCCGGGGGCGCCGTCGGTGGCGGGGGAAGGAGGACCATGGGAAGGCTCCGCAACGGCACGCGGGCGGGGCGCGGGTCAGGGATGGCCGGCCAGGGCCAGGGAGGCCTCGCGGACTTCGACACCCTCGGGCACCGGGCGCGCCCGCCCGTCGGCGTCGATGGCCACAAAGACGAAGGTGCCCTCGGTGACTTTCTCGTTGGCGCCGTTGGCGGCGCGTTGCGCCCAGGCCTCAACCTGGATGGTCAACGATGTGCGCCCTGTTTTCACATGGCGGCTGTAACAGGTCAACCAGTCGCCCACGAACACCGGACGGTGGAACAGGAACCCGTCCACGGCCACCGTCACCACGCGGCCCTCGGCCAGCAGGCGGGCATGGGTGCCGCCGGCCATGTCCATCTGGCTCATCAGCCAGCCGCCGAAGATGTCGCCGGACGGGTTGGTGTCCGCCGGCATGGCGATGGTGCGGATGGAGACAATACCTTGGGGACGTCCATCCTGGGCGCGGCCTTGGGGACGCCCATCCCGGACGTTATGATGGCTTGTCACGGACGTCTCCCGCTTTGGTGAATAGAACACAACGCACCCAACGATATGAAGTATAAGACACCCCGCGTCCATACCAGATCGCCCGTTCAGCGCGCCCGGCTCGTCTTGTTCGCGCCCGGGGCCGCGCCTATACTCCCGGCCATGGACGACCTTTTCCCACAGTCCGACGCCGCCCGAGCCGCCGCGCCGGCCGCCCGTCCCGCACGCCGGCCGGCCAGGGCCGAGGGCGCGACCACCTATACCGCCCAGGACATCGAGGTTCTGGAGGGCCTGGAGGCCGTACGCCTGCGCCCGGGCATGTACATCGGCGGCACCGACGAGCGGGCGCTGCATCACCTGGTGGCCGAGGTGCTGGACAACAGCATGGACGAGGCCGTGGCCGGCTACGCCCGCGCCATCGAACTGCGCCTGGAGGCCGGCAACCGGGTGACGGTCATCGACGATGGGCGCGGCATCCCCGTGGACCCGCACCCGCGCTTTCCCGGGAAATCGGCGCTGGAGGTGATCCTCACCGTGCTGCACTCGGGGGGCAAGTTCCGTGGCAGTGCCTACAAGGAGTCCGGCGGCCTGAACGGCGTCGGCCTGTCGGTGGTCAACGCGCTCACCGAGGACCTGACGGTCACCGTGACCCGCGATCGCGGCCAGTGGACGCAGCGCTACGCCCGGGGGGTGCCGCAGACGGCCCTGGAGCGCACCGACGCCCCCGCCAACCGGCGCGGCACCGCCATCACCTTCCGCCCCGACCCGGAGATCTTCGGTGTCCGCGCCGCCTTCCGGCCGGCCACGCTGTTCCGCATGGCGCGCTCCAAGGCGTATCTGTTCCGGGGCGTGCGCATCCGCTGGCGCTGCGACGCGGCCCTGCTGGGCGACGGCGACAGCACCCCCGAGACGGCCGAGCTGCACTTTCCCAACGGTCTGCGCGACTACCTGGACGACACCCTCAACGGAACGCCGCTGCTGGGCGCCGGCATCTTCTCTGGCGCCGCCGACCTGGCCGACGACCGGGGCCGCGTGGAATGGGCGCTGTGCTGGCCAGACGGAGGCGAGCCCTTCCTGCGCTCCTACTGCAACACCGTGCCCACGCCGGAGGGCGGCACCCATGAAAGCGGCCTGCGCAATGCCCTGCTGCGTGGCCTGCGCGGCTATGCCGAGATGGCCGGCACCAGGAAGGGCGCCCAGGTGACCGCCGAGGACGTCATGGGTGGCGCGCGCGGCATGCTGTCGCTGTTCCTGGTCGACCCCCAGTTCCAGGGCCAGACCAAGGAGAAGCTGGTCAGCGTCGAGGCCACGCGGCTGGTCGAGCAGGCCATGCGCGATCATCTGGACCACTGGCTGTCGGCGGACCCGGAGGGCGCGGGGCGGCTGCTGGCCGCCGCCCTGGAGCGTGCCGAGGAGCGCCAGCGCCGCAAGCAGGCCAAGGACCTGTCGCGCAAGTCGGCCACCAAGAAGCTGCGCCTGCCCGGCAAGCTGGCCGACTGCGCGCGCTCCGTGGCCCAGGGGACGGAACTGTTCATCGTCGAGGGGGATTCGGCCGGCGGCTCGGCCAAGCAGGCGCGGGCGCGCGATACCCAGGCGGTGCTGCCCCTGCGCGGCAAGATCCTCAACGTTGCCTCGGCCTCGGCCGACAAGCTGCGCGCCAACCAGGAACTCACGGATCTGGTCGAGGCGCTGGGTTGTGGCATCCGGTCGCACTACGACGACGACAAGCTGCGCTACGACAAGGTCATCATCATGACCGACGCCGACGTGGACGGCGCCCATATCGCGGCACTCCTGATGACCTTCTTCTATCGCGAGATGCCCAGGCTGATCGAGAACGGCCACCTGTATCTGGCGCAGCCGCCGCTCTACCGGCTCAGCCAGGGGGGCACGGTGGTCTACGCCCGCGACGATGCCCATAAGGAGGAGATCGAACGCACCGTGCTGACCGGGCGGGCCAAGGTGGACGTCAGCCGCTTCAAGGGCCTGGGCGAGATGCCGCCGGCTCAGCTCAAGGAAACCACCATGGACCCCAAACGGCGCACCCTGCTGCGGGTGGTGGTGCCCGGCCACGGCACCGAGGAAGACCGCGAGGAGGCCCGCGACACCGCCGG
>JANQGN010000325.1 GCA_028277295.1 Rhodospira sp. | reverse complement strand
CATCGCGATGGAACAGAGCGTGAAGATAGCAGCCCAACACCCGGCCATCGGGGCTGGCCGCGCCCAGGGCCGCGAGGTCATCCGGTCCGGCCGGCCAGGCGCGGCCGGCATCCGGGCCGCCGGTGACGCCCATGTGCATCTCGTAGCCGAGGGGGCCTTCCCGCAGGGTCTTGGTCTGGCCGATGGTTGTTTCCACCTCCAGCAGCCCCAGCCCCGGGGCCTCTCCGGGCGGTCCCTCGATGCCCTCCGGGTCGCGCACGGCCCGGCCCAGCATCTGGTAGCCCGCGCAAATCCCCAGAACACGGCCGCCGCGCCGCCAATGGGCCAGCAGGTCGATGTCCCAGCCCTGGGCGCGCAGAAACGCCAGGTCGGCCAGCGTGGCCTTCGACCCTGGTAGAATAACCAGGTCCAGGTCCCCGGGCAGTGCCTGGCCGGGCGGAATGAAAGTGACCGCCACATCGGCCTCGGCGATGAGCGGGTCAAGGTCGTCGAAGTTGGCGATGCGCGACAGGCGGGGCACGCCCACCTTCAAAGGTCCCTCGGAGGACGCGGCGGGCGCCGCCGGCCGCTCAAGGGCCATGGCGTCCTCGGCCGGCAAGTCGGCGGCGCGCGCGAACCAGGGCACGATGCCCAGGCAGGGCAGGCCAGTGCGGTCATGCAGGATGTCCACGGCCAGGGTGAACAGGGTCGGATCGCCCCGGAACTTGTTGATGACATATCCTTTGACAAGGGTGTGCTCGTCTGGCGAGAGCAGCGCCCATGTGCCCACCAAAGATCCGATGACCCCACCCCGGTCGATGTCCCCAACCAGCACGACAGGGGTCCCGGTGGCCACGGCGAACCCCATGTTGGCGATGTCGCCGGCGCGCAGGTTCACTTCGCTGGCGCTGCCGGCGCCTTCGACGATGACCACGTCTGCCTCGGCGCGCAGGCGGGCGAAACTGTCCAGCACCGCCGGCAGCAGACGCGGCTTGAGCCCCTGATAGTCCCGGGCTCCCGCGTTACCCCACACCCGTCCCTGCACCACCACCTGGCTGCCGATATCGGTTTGAGGCTTCAGCAGCACCGGGTTCATGTGAACCGAGGGCGCGACCCCGCACGCCCGGGCCTGCAGCGCCTGGGCGCGGCCGATTTCGCCGCCGTCGTGCGTGACGGCGGCGTTGTTGGACATGTTCTGAGGCTTGAAGGGGCGCACGGTCAGGCCGCGCCGGATTAGCGCCCGGCCCAGGCCGGCGACCAGCAGCGATTTGCCCACGTCGGACCCGGTGCCTTGCAGCATCAGGGTGGCGGCCGGGCGGCGTCCATGGAGGCGGGGGCGGGTCATCCGATCACAAGGGCGCCACCAGGGCCTGTTTGAGGGGGGCCGAGGCGGGGTTGGAGAATCGCCGCTGCAGCACGATGGCCTCCGGCGTGGCCTGGGGTGAATCGTAATAGGCCGTGTTGCGATCCTGCTGGGGCTCGATGATGGCCCCTTCCAGGGCACCGCCGCCGAACAGGCCGCGGCTGTGCGAAAAGGCGATCACGTCCTGATTGATATCGGTGGTGCTGCCCGTCGCCAGGCCACCGCCGATGGTGCCGAAGGTCAGGCTGGCGCCGGCCTCCAGCTTGAACTTGTCGCGCAGCAGGGCCTGCAAGCCGTCATCGGTCATGATCAGCAGGATCATTTCGTTTTCCTGGGCGCCGATCTGCAGGCCGACACTGCCGGCGCCGACGGCGTGGAAGGACGGATCGGAGAACGTGCCCTGGTCATCGCGCACCAGCAAGACCGCCGAGCCGAAGGCGCCGCCGACCACGAAGCCCGCTTTGAGGAAACGCGGCACGATCATCACGGCACGCGCCCGCGCCAGAAGGTCGTTCAGTTCTGCTTTGAAGCCGCTGTCGGTGCGCAAGCGGCTGACGGTCGCCGTGGCCTTGGCGACGGTGGCGCGGGCCTCGGCCAGGGGCTCGATCCACTGCGGATCGGTGCTGCCGTGGGTGACGATGGGCGCGCCGGGGGCGGGGCCTGTCACCTCCCGGGGCGGCGGCATGGAAGGCAGGGAGGGGTCCGGCAGGTGCGGCGAGGCGCCCGGGTCGCCCGGGCTCGGAGAGGGGGCGACGGTCCAGGCGGCGCCGGGCGTGGTGCCCTGACGTTCGTCGGGGCGCAGGCCGCCCTGAGTCCCTCCGGGGGCCGGCCCCCAGCTCTGGTTGGCGGGCGGGACCAGCGGCATGGGGGCGCCGGTGCCCGACTCCTGAGCGAGGACGGGAGGAGCGGCGGCGGTGGCGAGCATCAGCGCGGCGCCGAGGGCAATGGTGGGCGTCGCCAATCGCGCTGGCTCGACGAGAGAGGTCCTGGCAAGGGCCAAGGGAGGAACTCCTGCGTTGGACGGCGGCGGACCGCGTGGACCGCGTGGACCGCGTGGACCATGTGGACCTTGGTGGGCGGGGGCGGATGGCGAACAACCGGCGATCGGCCACGTGTCGCGTCCCGAATGTCAACAGGCCCTAGAACTCCAGGCCCCTCTGCCCCTTCACGCCGCTTCGGAAGGGATGCTTGACGAGCTTCATTTCGGTCACCAGGTCGGCGGCCGCGATGATCTCCTCGGCGGCGTTGCGGCCGGTGACCACGACGTGTTGCATCGGCGGTCGGGCGGCGATGGCCTCCAGAACCCGGTCGAGCGGAAGGTAGCCATAGCGCAACACCACATTCAGTTCATCAAGCACGACCATGGCAAGATTTGGGTCGGACAACATGCCCCGGGCCGCCGCCCAGGCTTGCTGCGCGGCGGCGATGTCGCGGGCGCGATCCTGGGTTTCCCAGGTGAAGCCCTCGCCCATGGCGCGGATGGTGACCAGGTCGGGAAAGCCCTCCAGAACCCGGCGTTCGGCGGTGTCCATGGCCCCCTTGATGAACTGGACGATGCCCACCGGCATGCCGTGGCCGATGCACCGCAGGATCATGCCCAGCGAGGCCGTGGTCTTGCCCTTGCCGGGACCGGTGTGGACCAGCAGCAGCCCCTTGTCACCGCTCTTGTCGGCCATCATGCGGTCGCGCGCGGCCTTCTTTTTCTGCATCTTCGCGGCGTGGCGCGCCTCGGTGTCGTCAGCGGTGTCGAGGACGTCCGCGGGGGTGTCCGTGGGGGCGGGCCTCGGCTCGGCGGTCGGATCGGTCGTGGCAGGTGGCATGGTCGCTGGGCTCTCTCGCGCGGGGACAGGGGGTCGGATCAACGACCCTGTCGAGTCAGGGTGACGGGATTCAGGCGCCGGGACTGTGTGAACTGGCCCTCGCCCTGGCCATCGCTGGCCAGGCCGCCGACCCACACAGGCAGGCTGGACTGCCGCGTCGCGCCATCAAAGCGGATTTCACCCACCGGTGTCATCATGGACATGCGGCGCAGCTCCTCGGTGATGTCCACAGGCTTGATCGACCAGGCGCGCTCGAGGGCTGTGGCCAGGGTGGTCATCGCGGTATAGCCATAGAGCGCGCCCAGGGTGGGCATGCCGGCTTCGGGGTTTTCGCGCTCGTAGCCTTCGACGAAGGACCGGTGCGGCTGACCGCCGAACGCGCAGCACGGATAGCCGGTGGTCACCCAGCCTTGCGGGACCCGGCCGCGCAAGGCGGCCATCAGGTCGGCGCTGCCCATCTGAGGCGCGACCACGACCAGCCCCCCCAGCAGCCCCTCGGCCGCCGCGCCGTCGACGAAGGCCACCAGGTCGCCATCGCGCAGACCCACCACCAGGCCGTGGGGTTGGCCGGCGCGCACGGCGTCAAGGGCCGGGCCGATGTCGCCCGAAAGGGGTGAGACATAGTGCTCCATGGCCAGGGTGATGTCGGCGCGCGCGCTGGTGAGGGCGTTCCAGAAGGCGTGGGCGAGCGCGCGGCCGAAATAGTCATCCTGGGCCACCACGCCCCAGTGCGTGGCCGGGCCGCCGGCGACCTCGGCCGCCAGGGCGCGACCCAGCGCCTCGGCCGACGGCCCCAACTGGAACAGGTTGGGCTGCCGCTCCACCATCGCCGCTGGCAGGCGGGCGTCCACCGCCAGGAAGGGCGTGTCGCCGGCCGCGCGGGCGGCGGCCAGCGTGACGTTGGCGACCATGCCGCCCATGAACAGCACCGCGCCCTGATCCTTCAAATCCTCCACCGCCCGGGCCGCGGCGTCCGGGTCACCTTGGGGATCGATCGGCACGACCTCGATTGGTCGGTGACCCATCACGCCACCGGCGAGGGAGATGTAGCGCAACGCCAACGCCCAGCCCCGTCGGTAGGAGAGTGCCGGTTCGCCGATACGGTCCGTGGTGGTGATATCGCCGATAAGGATACGGGTGTCGTCCTGGGCGCGGGCCGGGGCGCCCGCTCCGATCAGACCCAGAGGCACGAGCGCGATGAGGCCAGCCCACAGGACGGCGGCCAGGGTCGGAGCAAGACGCGCCGGGTGTCGCATGAAGACGGGACCCCCCTCAGGTTCAAGGCGACGGGCGACCATGGCAAAAGCGTCGGGCCGACCAGCCATGGTAGCCCGACGGTCCCGAACCGCGAAAGCCGCGCTGGACGACCCCGCGCGCCGCCGCCGCCCGGCGTTGGCTACTCGGCGGCCACGTCGCGAGCGCCAAGGGTGCGCAAGCATCGGTCTATCCACGCTCGGTTGAGCTTTTCCTGCGCGGTATTTTGCCCCAGACGCTCATGCAGCGCGGCGAAGTCCACGGTGTCCAGATTCTGGTCCTGGTTGAAGCAGGTAAACACCACGGACTGGTCTCCCGTCTTGGGATCGACGTGCGGCTGCAGGCACTGGGCGCAGATCTCCTTCATCATGCACTGCATGGGGCTGTTGATCGAGGCGATGCCGGCGTGGTCCGCGTTCAACACCGGCGCGAGCACCGCGTGGCGGGCCTGGCCCACCGCCTGCATCATGCGGTCGGAGCCGATCACGATCAGCCGGTCCACGTCCGACAGAGAGAGGGCGGTCTTGCCCAGGAGTCCGGTTCCATAGGCCACCATGGCCTGCACGATGTTGCCGACGTAGGCCTTGTCCTGGGGGCGCTCCGGCGCGAAGCCCGGGGCCTCGTCGCAACACCAGACCACCACATCGGCGGCCTCGTGGATCTCGGGAACCTTGAAGCGGTCGCGCAGCGCCTTGTACCCGGCGAAGTAGAGCACCCGTGAGCCCGCCTCCCGCAGCGCCTTGCCAATGGAGAACAGCACCGCGTTGCCCAGGCCGCCGCCCACCAGCAACACGGTCTCGTTGGCCGGGGTTTCGGTGGGGGCACCCGTCGGGCCCATCACCACCACCGGCTCGCCCGGCTTGAGCAGCGCGCACAGGTCGGAGGAGCCGCCCATTTCCAGCACGATCATCGACAGCAGGCCGGCCTCGCGGTCCACCCAGGCGCCCGTGAGCGCCAGGCCCTCCATCGCCAGCAGGGTGTCATCGGCGCGGGTCGCGAGGCGCTCGAAGTTCTGGAGGCGATAGAACTGGCCGGGCTTGAACCGCTGGGCGGCGAGCGGCGCCTTGACCACCACCTCAACAATGGTTGGCGTCAGGCGCTTCACGTGATGAACCACCGGCCGTAGATCCTGGTTCAGGCGGGCGAACAGGGCCTCGCGTGGTCCCACGTCGGCCGCCGGCCGGCGAGCCAGGGCGCGGCTGATGACTGGATAGGCGCGCAGGGCCGAGGCGAAGGCCGTCACCACGTTGCCGGCGAACGAGGGATGCAGGTCGCCCAGAAAACTCATGGACGACCCGTCCTCGTTCACCGCCATCAACACGTCGGTCTGGGCTGGCTTGGCGCGCCGCTCCGGGGTGACGGGCTGACCGTCCTCGTCCACCGCCTGGAAGAACTTGCCGTCGAGGGTGAAGGCGCCGGGGTACTCCCGGGCCAGGGTGGTGTTGGGCACGGTCCCGGCGGCGACGATGACGGTCCGCGCCGGGATGGTCCGCCGCTCACCGGTCTCGCGGTGTTCCAGCAACAGCGCCTGGGCATGGCCGAAGCGGTCCACCTCCACCTTGATGGGGCTCCACAGCTCGGCGATGAAGATGCCTTCCTCAAGAGCCTTCTCCACCTCCTCATGGTTGTTCCGGTAGGCCGGCGAGTCGATCAGGCGGCGGCGGTAGACGATGCCGGAGCCGCCCCAGGCCTCGAGCAACTCCCGGACTCGGGCCGGCCGGCCCTCGATGGCCGCGGCCGTGCGCTCCGCGCGGATCGCCCGGGCGTGGCTCAGCATCTCGTCGACGATGGCGCTGTCTTCCTCGCCCCACCCGGCGCGCACCGCCGCCTCGCCGCGCTCGGCGATCAGACTTTCGTAGCGCGCCAGCATCTTCTCGACCTGAACAGGGTAATAGGCCAGGGCCTCGGTGCAGGCGTCCACGGCGGTCAGGCCGCCGCCGATCACCACCACCGGCAAGCGCACCTGAAGATTGGCGACGCTGTCCAGGCGGGCGGCACCGGTCAACTGCAAGGCCATCAGGAAGTCGGACGCCTGACGAACGCCCCGGGCGAGGCCGTTCTCCATCGGCACCAGGGTTGGCTTTCCGGCCCCCATGCACAGGGCCACGTGGTCGAAGCCCAGGGCAAAGGCATCCCCCGGCGACACGGTGCTGCCGTAGCGCACCCCGCCGATCATGGCGAATTCCACCCTGCGCTCCAGCAGCAGGCGGATGACGGTCAGGAAGTTCTTGTCCCAGCGCACGGTGATGCCGTACTCGGCCACGCCGCCGAAGCCACCCATGACGCGGCTGCCGAGGGGCTCCCGCAAGGCGTCGATGTCGCGAATGGGCTGGAAGGGCATGCGCCGGCCCAGGGCATCCACGCCAGAGATGGTGGGGTCCATGGGCTCGATCTTCAGGCCGTCGATGGCCAACACGTCATGACCATCGTTCATCAGGTGATGGGCCAGCGAGTATCCCGCCGGTCCCAGCCCCACCACCAGCACCCGCTTGCCGGTGTCCGGGCGCGGCAGCGGCCGGCGGATGTTCAGCGGGTTCCACCGGGTGAGCAGGCTATAGACCTCGAAGCCCCAGGGCAGCGCCAGCACGTCCTTG
>JANQGN010000265.1 GCA_028277295.1 Rhodospira sp. | reverse complement strand
GCGAGCCCGCATGGTGTTCCAGATCACCCCCGACATCCTGCTGCGCGCCTACGCCACCGGTCTGTTTCCCATGGCCCGGGGGCGCAACGACCCAAACCTGTACTGGGTTGACCCGGAGCGGCGCGGGATCCTGCCCCTGGACGGCTTCCACGTGCCGCGCTCGTTGCGCAAGACGCTGCGCCGGGGCCTGTTCGAGGTGCGCGTGGACACCGCCTTCCTGGCGGTCATGCGCGGTTGCGCGGCGCCCACGCCGGGGCGCCCTGACACCTGGATCAACGCCGAGATCGAGGCCCTGTTCACCGAGCTCCATGCGCGCGGCGCCGCCCATAGCATCGAATGCTGGCAGGGCGGGCGCCTGGTGGGCGGCTTGTATGGACTCGCGCTAGGCGGGGCCTTCTTTGGCGAGAGCATGTTCTCAACGGTGACCGACGCCTCCAAGGTGGCGTTGTGCCATCTGGTGGCGCGGCTGATCGGCGGCGGCTTTACCCTGCTGGATACGCAGTTTATCACCGATCACCTGGCTCGCTTCGGGGCCCGCGAGGTGCCCCGCGCCATCTATCTGGGTTTGCTGGACGAAGCGATGCAGACCCGTGGCGCGGTGTTTCACTGCCCGCCCGAGCGGATCGAAGGCGCGATGGTGGGCTTGCTGGGCGCGACCGGGGGCAATACGCCCACGCCGTCATCGGCATCCTCCACGCATTCGACCACCCAGACGTCGTAGACCGGGTGCTCCATGGCCGACAGCGATGGGCTAGAGGCGAACATCCAGCCCCGGAACACGGCCCGTGGGGACGGCGTGCCTGCGTTTACCTCGCCAATGTCCAGGAAGGCGGCGTGTTCCGGCGGCTCGTCCGGTGCGGTGCGGCGGCAGGCCCGGGCGATCACCTCCACCCCGCCCAGCATCACTGGTTCCCCCACCGGTACCCGCACCTCGGCGACTCGCGCCGTGGATTTGTCCAGCCAGCGCAGCACGACCATGTCCGTGTCGATGCGCGGGACGGGCGCGGCGGCGGGGACGCCCAGGGCTTGGGCATGGGCTTCGGCGCCCCAAAGACCCGCGCCGGACGGCGCGAGACCAAGCGCGACCAGCAGGCACAGCACCAGCGACAGTGGGCCGAGGGTCGGATGAGGCGCATGGCCGGGACGGGCTTCGCGGGCGGGAGTCTGAACCGGGATCATCGGTGCATCCAAGGGTGAGGGGCGGCGGGGTCTCCGATGGGGACGCGCGCCACGGAAGGTTTGGCAACGCCCATCCCGACGCGATCCGACCACCCATGGGTCAGAGCCCAGACTCCAGCCTCCCCGGGGCATGTGTGTGATTGAGGCACGTGCTCCGGCATGGCCGGTCCAGGGGGCCGGCTGGCCTGGGGCCGCTAAGGTTATTCTAGAGCATGTTGCGCGATTTCTGAAGCGCCCAGCATGCTCTAACAATTTGTTTTTCAAGCAAATCGTTGTCGCGATCTGTGCCAGATCGCTCGGGATTTGCTCTAGGCGACCTCGGCGACCCTGGGGATTACTGCCCACAGGCTTGCGAGATGGCCCGATGCGCATTGGTGAAGCCCATCAGCGAGTAGGTGTCGGTGGTCAGGGTGCCGCGCTGGGACGTGCCCTTGACCATCATGCGCGAGCCGGCCCGCATGGCCGCCACCAGTCGGGCATCGTCCTCGTCGTAGGCCCAGGCGTTTTCCTTGTGCGTGAACAAGGTGAACGTCCTGCCGCCGTCAATGACGACGGTCACCTCGCTCTTGTCCTTGAAGGGGTAGCCTGCCATGAAGCTGACAACGTTGCTGGCATCTTCGTTGGGGCGATGACTGACGATCGCGTAGACTTCGCCGCGCACCGAGTAGTTGCCCTCTTCCTTGGTCGGTTGGCTGGCCATGTAACAGACGGTGCTGCCCTGCTCCTCATAGGTGTAGGCGGTCCAGTCTTTAAACGTATCAATGGTCTTTACGTCCTGCGCCAGGGCCGACGACGCCGGCCCGGCGGTGACGGTGGTCATGAGCGCGAGAACGAAAAGGCCGCGCATGGAAGCGATCATCGCTGTCGATCCTCCTGGATGGGGGCCGACGCCGCGGGCCCCTGGTGCGGGCGGGGGGGGGCGGTGACGGCGCGGGACCTCGGAACGGGGCAGAACGGCTGGATCGGGGCAGGGCCGGGCACGACCACCGTACGGGGGGGCATCATGCCCCCGCGACCGCACAGACTGTGCCGCGAGGCGTCGTCTGGATCAAGCCCCGACCTGGTCAACCAGCGCGCGCCCGCGCTGGTCGTCAGCCAAACCGATGAATGCGGTCAAGAGATGGCGACGTGCGCCGCGTGATAGGCGACGGTGTTAAGCCTTGGGGGACCCCCGACCGGTGCGCTCCACCTGTTCGGTCTCGGCCAGTTCGGCGAGCGGCGGCGGCGCGCGGTGTGCTTCCATGGCCTGGTGGCGGCGGAAGGTGGGGCCGCCGTGCACGTGCGGCGCCATCTCGTCCCGGGGGCCGCCCTCGGTCACCGGGCGCGGCGCCCAGCGTCCCCGGCTGATCAGGCGGTCGTACATCACCAGCGCGCCGGCCAGTCCCAAATTGAGCGAAAATCTGGTAGGGATCTTCACGATATAGTCGCAGCGGGCCGCCATGGCCGACGACAGTCCATGGCGCTCGGCTCCCAGCACATAGGCCGCGCGCAGCGGATGCTGGAAGCTTGGCAGGTCGATGGAGTCCTCGAACAGCTCGATCCCGACCAGCCGGCAGCCTGTGGGCAAGATCAGGCCGGCGGCGTCGGGGAAGGCATAGAACGGCACCTGACCGACACTGTCCGATGTGTCGGTGGCCTGGGCGGCGCGCGCGTCGTACTGGGCGGCGACGGTGAAGACGAAGCTCGCGCCGAAGGCATGGGCGGAGCGGAACACGCTGCCCACGTTATAGACCTTGCTGATGCCCTCGACACCGATGCCAAAATAGCCGCGCATGGGAACGATCCACCGTTCAGTGGGGCACCATAGGAGGAGCCTCGGCGACCGCCCGTCGGCTTCGGAGGTTGGGTCGCGAGACCGGATCGGGCATCATGCCCATCCGCGCGCCGGGATCAAGAGGCGCGTGCGGGCGTTTTCGGCGACAACGGACTCACCGAAAACGCCCTGGCATATTGACAGTGAAGCAAATCGTCGTCGCGATCCGGTCCGGATCGCTCGGGACTCGCTCTCGCGGCGGTCGGCCGGGCCGCCGGTCACGCCGTGCCCACCATGCCCCTGACAGGGAGCCTTGCCCATGCGCGCCGTTGTTTGCCCCGCCGTCTCCTCCCACAAGGACCTGCGCGTCGAGGACATCCCGGCCCCGCCGATGGTCGCGGGCGGTGTCCGAATCCAGGTGGCGGCGGCTGGGTTGAACTTCGCCGACAGTCTGATCACCGCCGGGCGATATCAGGAAAAGCCCGCGCCGCCCTTCGTGCCGGGCTTCGAACTGGCCGGCACGGTGACCGAGGTCGCCGATGACGTGGCAAGCCTGTCGCCCGGGGATCGGGTGCTGGCCATGCCGCCGCACGGGGCCTTTGCCGAGGAGGCGGTGGTCCCCCATGGGGCGGTCTGGCCGCTCGCCCCGGGCATGGACATGGCGACGGGGGCCAGCTTCCCCATCGCCTATGGCACCGCGCATTTCGGGCTGTTCGACCGGGCGCGGCTGCGGACCGGCGAGCTGGTGCTGATCCACGGCGCGGCGGGCGGCGTCGGCCTGACGGCGGTGGAATGCGCCAAGGCCGGCGGCGCCAAGGTGATCGCCACCGCTGGCGGGCCGGAGAAGGTGGCCGTGGCTCGCGCGTACGGCGCCGATCATGGCATTGACTACAAGGCCGAGGACATCCGCGAGCGGGTGCTGGCGCTGACCGATGGGCGCGGCGCCGACGTAGTCTATGACCCGGTGGGCGGCGACGTGTTCGATGCCAGCCTGCGCTGCACGGCGCCCGACGGCCGCCTGCTGGCCGTCGGCTTCGCCAGCGGAACGGTGCCGCGGGTTCCGGCCAACCGGCTGCTGGTCAAGAACCTGTCGGTGATCGGCTTCTACTGGGGCGCCTACATGCGCCTGGCGCCGGATCGGGGGGTTAAAGACAAGCATTGCCATTGCGTTTTTTTCCTTAGAAAGGAAACTTTGTTCCACCATGTCTCTCTTCATCCTGGCCCTGGTTCCTCAAAAAATGGATAGCGCTAACCATCGGACAAATCATTGTCCAGTGGATAAGTATTAAAGAGGCCAACTGCGTTACCCTGCCCATAGATAGTAATTTATCCAGTCGATAGCACTATCCACCTTTTAAGCAACTGGCGCCAAGTGTGTAAATGGGTACCCGGTGGCAAATTGCTGGGGGTAACCCGCGGTGGATTAGCAAGAGACAAGACAATGTTTTGTTTGGAGTCTTGTACAGTCCTACGTATATCGACCTTAATCCAAATAATTTAAAATCATAACACAAATTGCACACTAGTGGAACTATAATCAATGTTAATCTAAACAACTAATGATCTTCTTTTCTCATAGCAGTCGAATACGTATTTTGCGATTAACTTTAGCATCCCGTTTGGGCGTGGTGGGGGGGGGGGTAGCAATACTCCTATTAGTGCTTCATGCTACAGAAACGGGGTAAAGCTTCGGCCACTGGGCCTTCACCTTTTTTTTCTTAACTCTTCCTGTCTTGCTAATCGTAAATAATTTTAACAAACAAGGGAAAACTCAAAACTAACCCCGGAGGAATTGCTTGAGTTGCTTATTCACTTGCCCATATGTGCTCATACTTCGTCACCGCAGATACCTTTTCATTAGTCAAAAGGCGGCTCTCACGGAGTATGACCACATATGGGCAACTGAATAAGCAACTCAAGCAATTCCTCCCGGGTTAGTTTTGAGTTTTCCCTTGTTTGTTAAAATTATTTACGATTA
>JANQGN010000209.1 GCA_028277295.1 Rhodospira sp. | reverse complement strand
CCTGGCCTTCCAGTACCCGGTGGAGATCCCCGGGGTGGCCACCGCCACCTTTCTGAAGACGGCGATCAACGCCCGGCGCAAGGCGGCCGGCGAGCCGGATATCGAGGCCCTGGAGTTCCTCAAGCGCATGAAGGCCAACGCCAAGGCGCTGGGCGTGGCCGAGGACATGCTCAAGCGGCCGGTCAACGTGGGCTTCTCCGGCGGCGAGAAGAAGCGGGCCGAGGTGTTGCAAATGGCCATGCTGGAGCCCCGCCTGTGCCTGATGGACGAGACCGACTCCGGCCTGGATATCGACGCGCTCCGCGTCGTGGCCGACGGGGTCAATGCCCTGCGCGGGGGGGACCGGGGCATGATGGTGATCACCCATTACCAGCGCCTGCTGGACTACATCGTTCCCGACGTGGTGCACGTTCTGACGGACGGCCGCATCGTGAAAAGCGGCGACAAGTCACTGGCGCTGGAGTTGGAAGCCAAGGGGTATGCCCAGTTCTCGGGCGCCGCGGCGTGAGCCCCGAGGAAGAGGGAAGCGGCATGAGCGAGACCACGGACCTGATCCCACTGGCTCCGGACGAGACCACCGTGGGCGTGGACGATCCCGCGTGGCTGGCCGACCTGCGCCGCGCGGGGTTGTCCGTGTACCGGGCGCAGGGCCTGCCAACCGTGCGCGTGGAGGCGTGGAAGTACACGAACCTCGCGGGGCTTCGGAAGATCCCCTACCGGCTGGATGATGGCACGTTGGGACTGTCCGCCTGGGGCGGACGCGGGGCGCTGGCGCTGCCCGACGCCCACACCGTCACCCTGGTGAATGGCCGGCCGGTGCGCGTGCCCGACAGTCTGCCGGCGGGCGTTCGTATCGCCAGCCTGGCCCACCTGCTCAGGACCGACCCGGATATCCTGATACCGCACCTGGGCCGGATCGTCGACCTGTCGGACGCGCCCATGGGCGCGCTCAACGCCGCCCTGATGGCTGATGGCCTGGTGGTTCTGGTCGACGCGGGCGTGGTGCTGGACCGCCCCGTGCACATGGTGGCGGTGACCGAGGCCCCGGATCAGGCGCGCCATGTGCATCCCCGGCATCTCGTGATCCTGGGGGACGGCGCCAACGCGACCCTTGTGGAGAGCCGGGTGACGGCGCCCGGGGCGGCGCCGACGCTGGTCAACACGGTCACCGAGATCGCCTTGGGCGCGCGGGCCCGGCTGCGGCACTTGATCCTGGCCAACGTGGGTGCCGAGGCTGTCGATCTTGGCCTGACCGAGGTGTCCGTCGCCGAGGAGGCCGCGTGCGACACCTTCACCCTCACCCTCGGGGGGCGGCTGGTGCGTAACGAGGGCCGGGTGCAGTTGCGGGGTCCGGGGGCGGATGCCCGGCTGCGCGGAGCCTATGGCGCGCGCGAGGCGCAGCACGTGGACACCACGCTTCTGGTGGATCACGTGACCGGCGACACCACATCCGACCAGTTCTTCAAGGGTGTGGTCGACACCGGCGGGCGCGGCGTGTTCCAGGGCAAGACCCTGGTGCGCCGCGACGCCCAGCGCAGCGATGGCGGCCAGTTGCACAAGGCTCTGCTGCTGTCGCGTAACGCCGAGGTGTACACCAAGCCGGAGTTGGAGATATATGCCGACGACGTCAAATGCGGCCACGGCGCCACCGCCGGGGAACTCGACGCGGACCAGTTGTTCTACCTGATGTCCCGGGGCATCGCCGAGGCGGACGCTCGCGCTTTGTTGGTCGAAGCCTTTCTGGACGACGTGGTGGACACGGTGCCCGAAGGCGTCTTGCGCGATGCCTTCCTGGGGGCCGTGCGTGCCTGGCAGGCGCGCCGCCACGCCGCCACCTGGCAGGCTTGAGAGGGGGAGATCCGAAACCCATGGACACCGCCGCGACCATGACCGCCGCCCCTGCTCCCGCCGCCGCGGACTCCGCCTTCGATGCCGAGGCCGCGCGGGCGGATTTCCCCATCCTGTCCCGCCAAGTGCATGGCAAGCCCCTGGTCTACCTGGATACCTGCGCCTCGGCCCAGAAGCCGGGCCCGGTTCTGGAGGCCATGGCGCATGCCCACACCGAGTGCTACGCCAATGTGCATCGGGGGGCCTACTGGCTGTCCGAGGAGGCCACCAGCCGCTACGAGGCGGCCCGCGACACCGTGCGTGGATTCCTGGGCGCGGCCGATGCCCGCGAGATCGTCTTCACCAGCAACGCCACGGAGGCCATCAACCTGGTGGCGCAGACGTGGGGTCGGCAAACCCTGGGGCCAGGTGACGCGATCGTGCTGTCCCACCTGGAGCATCACGCCAACATCGTCCCCTGGCAGATCCTGCGCGACGAAAAGGGGTTTGAGCTGCGCGTGGCGCCGATCACCGACGACGGCGCCCTGGACATGGCCGGCTTCGAGCGCCTGCTGGACGACCGGGTCAAGCTGGTGGCCATGGCCCATTGCTCCAACGTGCTGGGCACCATCCTGCCAGTGGCCGAGATCACCCGGCGCGCCCATGCGGTTGGCGCCCGGGTGCTGCTGGACGGCAGTCAGGCGGTGGTGCACGGCCCGGTGGACGTGCGGGCGATCGGCTGCGACTTCTACGTCTTCACCGGTCACAAGCTTTACGGCCCGACAGGCATCGGCGTGTTGTACGGCGCGCTGGACCTGCTGGAGGCCATGCCGCCCTGGAAGGGTGGCGGCGACATGATTGACACGGTGAGCTTCGAGACAACCACCTTCGCGCCGCCACCCGCGCGTTTCGAGGCCGGCACGCCGCCGATCGTCGAGGCCATTGGCCTGGCGGCGGCCATTGACTATGTGCGGGGGATTGGCATGGAAGCCATCGCCGCCCACGAGGCCGACCTGCTGCGCTATGCCATGCAGAGGCTGGCGTCGGTCGAGGGCCTGACCGTTCACGGCACCGCGCCCAACAAGGCGGCCG
>JANQGN010000184.1 GCA_028277295.1 Rhodospira sp. | reverse complement strand
ATGGTGCAGCCCGCCTCGGTCGGCTCGAAGCTCCAGGTGCCGTTCATGAAGCGCACCAGCGGCGACGGCTTGCTCTGGGAGAAGGAGATACGGCGGCGGCCGCGGTCGATAGCCCGCTCGGATTCCCAACTAAAGATGGTGTCGTTAGCCCGGGCCGTTAGGGCGATCCGTTGCCGGGTCTCGGTTTCTTCCAGAACCTCGGCGGCCAGGCAGGGCGGGAAGATCTCTGGCCACTGGTTTACCTCCAGTCCAACCCGGAACGCCGGATCGGGGGGGCACGCGACGTCAATGGAATGGTCTGTCTTCATGGCAGCCTCTTTGTTGGGACGTGTCTGGGGACGGCGATGGGCAGCGCGTGACGCGTCGGGATCAGATCGGGCGCGCCCGTCCACCCGCGTCTTCGCGCGGTTGATCCCACTCCCGAGGGCGGAAACCGGCGTGGGCCCCGCACCGGAGAAAATCGCGAACGGGATCGCCCTTTTTTGAACCGCGGCGAGGAACCGTCCGGATTTCTTTAGTACGTCGGAAACACTCTAACAGGCGGACGAATGTGGTGATCACCAGTTCAGTCGCTGTCATTTCAAAGTCAGTCCTGGCACACCCCATTGATCAAATCCTGCCTTTTACTTATTTAACAAATGAATAGATTGATATTTCACTATATTCATAGTACACTTCTTTCAACATAAACTCTCCATTCTCAACGAAGCGCGCAAAATTATGTAAAAATTTGTCTTAATTGCTTTTCCTAAAAAAACACATCTTTTCGCTCCTTCCTCTCTGCTGGGCACAACCTTCCGTGTGGCACACGGAGCCGCCCTGAATGCACGCAACAACATACTGACAACCAGTTGCAATCATGACAATCGGTTACCGTTACGACAACGGATTACCACACCGACTGTGCGCGTGCAACTAGAAAACAGTTACCATATAAATTCAAAAGTGCAATCTGCACGACCATAATCACCCCACCAGGCGGCGACACCACGCATGGAGGAGATCGCCAATGGCGTTGGGTGTGTGCAAACAATGGGTTATCAACCGATGAAACGAGGCCGCCGGATCCGTGACCGCTGGGGAACCGCCGGGAGAGCGCCCTTGGCCGCGACGCCTTGCCCTATACCGTGTGTTACGGATTCATAAAACGCTACAAGCGATCCGCGCAGGGAGGAGGCGCGGCCTTACCTTTTAATTGCACCAACGGGTAGACTCGGGAAAAACGCGTCACAACACCGGCGGTCGCCGAGAAGCACCATCGGAGTCCGGCGCCGCTTCGCAGTGCCGGGTGTCCCAAAAAGTGCGAACGCCTGCGACGCGCCTGTCACACCGCACCCACGCGTCCTGGATGTGAACCTGCCTGATTCACACATATTTATTGAAGATGTCGACTCTCTGTACTATGCTAATACACACCTCGTCACTGCGAGGAGCGAAGCGATGAAGCAATCCAGGGCAAATATTGACGTCCTCTGCTCTGGATTGTCTCACCCTCGTCTTGCGACGAGGGTTCGCGATGACGTGTCACTTTTCCGACGGGGCCGCGTTCCCCGGACCGGCGGGAAAAGACGTGTGAATACGATAGGTCCTGGCTGGACGCGGGCGCGGCGCCCCATGCGCGTGCTCGCCCTCGGCAGGCACGCTCGGAGGTTGCTTGGTTGGAGGTTCTGTGGCAGGCTTACGATAACGGACACTTGTTTACGTGTACGTTAATCACAAGCCCAAGACCGGCCTTAGCGGGGAGGATCAAGCCATGGGAGACGCGGAAGATCGCCTGCGCGAGGCGTTACCACGCCTGAACCGCCTGGGCTACGTGGTGCGGTTCGCGGTTGGCGGCGCCGGCGTGTGGATCGTCGACGGACGGTCGGCGACGGCCGAAATGGTCGCTGACGACGACCGGGACACGGCCTGTACCATTAAGATATCGCAGGACAATTTGATCAAGTTACTGGATGGGCGGCTGGATCCCATGGTGGGTTACAGCCTGGGCAAGATCAAGGTGCAGGGATCGAAGGGCGTTGCCTTGAAGATTGTCTCCACGCTCTCGTGACGGCCCCCGCGCCGTCCCGGCGCCACGGCGCGGCGCGGCGGGCGGGAGGGGCTCGACGGGCGGCCACGGACCCATGCGCCGGGGCCGAGCGCCCTCCACCTCGTGTCATTTACGTTAAGGGATTATAGTTGACGTTTACGTTATCAAGATCTACCAATGGGTCAATGATGGAGGCGACGCGCTCAAAGACGTCGCGACGGGAGGAACACCACGATGCCGTTACCCCGACCCTACCCCGCCGGCGTGGGCGCGCCTCGCGCGGCAACGCCGTCCCGGGCCGCGATCACCGGCGAATCTCTCGTCTCATGGTCCGCCGGCGCCCTGAGTCTCGTACACAGTGGGGCTGCCGAGCCCGACGACGCCACCGCGGGCCGTGGGGATGACACCTTGGAACGCCTCACGGGAGTCTCGGATTGGCCGGCGGTCGCCCAGGTGGACGGCACGGTCCACGATCCGAGCCCGAACCCGAACCCGGACGGTAAGGATGTGCCGGCGTCGTCCTGACGGTACGGGGTGAACAAGCCCGCCGCTGGACGACCGCCGCGACGAGGCCCCGTGCACCGCCGAGAGGCCCACTCTTGGGAGGAGTGTCTCCACGATGGTCACACAGTTGCAAACGCAGGCGCGGGATCAGGCGCGACCGCCGTCGCCGTCCCTCTCTCGGACAGGGGGTCTCGCCAGCCTGTTCGACGAGACGGTTGCCGCCCATCCGCACAGCCCGGCCATCGATTTCCTGGGACGGCGCTATACCTATGCCGACATCGGCCAGTTGGTGGACAGGGCGGCGCGCGGCTTCCAGCAGCTTGGCGTCCGCAAGGGCGTGCGGGTGGGCCTGTGCCTGCCCAACACGCCGGTCTATGTCATCTGCTACTACGCGGCGCTGAAGGCCGGTGGCACGGTGGTGAACTACAACCCTCTGTATGCGCCGCGCGAGATGAAATTCCAGATCGAGGACTCGGGCACCACCATCATGGTGACCCTGGATCTGCGCCAGATCTATCCCAAGGTCGCGGCCCTGCTGGAGGAAACCTGCCTGGAGCGGCTGGTGGTGTGCTCCATGAGCGGCCTGCTGCCGGGCGTGAAGGGGTTGCTGTTCTCCGTTCTGAAGCGCTCCGAGATGGCCAGCATCCCGGACGACCTGCACCACATTCCCTTCGCCCGCCTGATCGCCAACGATGGTCAGGTCCGGCCCGTCGACATCGATCCCCAGGAGGACCTGGCGGTCCTGCAGTACACCGGCGGCACCACGGGCACGCCCAAGGGCGCCATGCTGACGCACGCCAACCTCATTGCCAACACCGAGCAACTCTATAGCTGGGTCCCCAATGCCCGGGCCGGCGCCGAACGCATGCTCACCGTCCTGCCGCTGTTCCACGTGTTCGGCATGACGGTGGCCATGAACCTGGGCATGCGGATGGGCGCCGAGTTGATCCTGTTGCCACGCTTCGACCTGAAACAGGTGATCCGCACCATCAGCCGCAAGCGCGCGACGCTGTTCCCGGGCGTGCCGACCATCTACACCGCCATCAACAAGGCGCTGGCGGAGGGCGGGGCCGACCTGTCCTCCTTGCAGGTGTGCATCTCCGGCGGCGCGGCGCTACCGGGCGAGGTGCGGGCGCGATTCGAAACTCTCACCGGCTGCCGGCTTGTCGAGGGTTACGGCCTGTCGGAGACCGCCCCGGTCGCCACCTGCAATCCCCTCAACGTGGAGCCGCGATCAGGCTCCATCGGTGTTCCCATGCCCGAGACGGTGGTCGAAATCCGCGACCCGCTGGAGCCGTCACGCCGCCTGGCCATCGGCGAGAAGGGCGAGATCTGCATCCGGGGGCCGCAAGTCATGGCCGGCTACTGGAACCGGCCGGAGGAGACACGAACCGTCTTCGTCGACGGCGCGCTACGCACCGGCGATATCGGATACCAGGACGCGGATGGCTACTTCTTCCTCGTCGACCGCATCAAGGACGTTATCCTGTGCGGTGGCTACAACGTCTACCCCCGCATCATCGAGGAAGCGCTCTACCAGCATCCGGACGTGCTTGAGGCCGTCGTCATCGGCGTGCCGGACGACTACCGGGGCCAGGCCCCCAAGGCCTTCGTCACCCTGCGTGACGGCGCCACGACCGAGCCGGCCGACATCCGGGCCTTCCTGACCGAGCACATTTCCAGGATCGAGATGCCCAAGGCCATCGAGATCCGCGACAGCCTG
>JANQGN010000752.1 GCA_028277295.1 Rhodospira sp. | reverse complement strand
GGCCTGGTGCCGGCCATCGCCCAGCAGCACGATACCGGCGAGGTGCTGATGATGGCCTGGATGACCCGGGAGACGGTGGAGGAGACCCTGCGCACCGGCCGGGTCTGCTACTATTCACGGTCGCGGGGCAAGCCCTGGCGCAAGGGCGAGACCTCCGGCCAGGTCCAGACCCTCAAGGCCCTGCGGCTGGACTGCGACGGCGACACCCTGCTGCTGCTGGTGGATCAGGTGGGCGTGGCCTGTCACACCGGGCGGCGGTCTTGCTTCTATCTCCAGGCCGGCGCGCCCGACGCGGCGCTGACGGTGATCGCGCGGCCCGAGGCCGACCCGGAGGCGCTGTACGGCCCCAAGGAGACCTCGTCATGACGACCCTGCCCGTCACCGTCCTGACCGGCTTCCTGGGCAGCGGCAAGACCACCCTGCTCAACCATCTGCTGGGGCATGCCGACCTGGCCGACGCCGCCGTTCTGGTCAACGAGTTCGGCGACGTGGCCATTGACCACCTGCTGGTGCGCCATGTCAGCGAGGACGTGGTGCTGCTCAACTCCGGCTGTCTGTGCTGCTCGGTGCGCGGCGACATGGTCACGGCGTTGCGCGACCTGTTCCTGAAGCGGGTCCGCCAGGAGATCCCCGAGTTCCGCCGCCTGCTGATCGAGACCACCGGGCTGGCCGACCCGGCGCCCATCCTGCACACGTTGATGAGTGATCCACTGATCGGCAATCACTACCGGCTGGATGGCGTGGTGACGGTGGTGGACGCCGTGGCCGGTGGCGCGACGCTCGATCATCAGGCCGAATCCGTCAAGCAGGCGGCGGTGGCCGACCGCCTGGTGGTGAGCAAGACCGACCTGGCGCCCGCCGACTCCGTCGCCGCCCTTGAAGAGCGCCTGGCGTGCCTCAACCCGAGCGCGCCGCGCCTGCGCGCCGACCATGGCCGGCTGGACCCGGCCGCGATTCTGAACTGCGGCCTGTTCAAGGCCGGGACCAAGCACCCGGACGTGGCCGGCTGGCTGCGCGACGAGGCCCTCGCCGACGCCGGTCATCCCACGCACGCCCACGGCCACGCCCATGATCATGACCACGGGCATGACCACGGCCACCATGGCCATCACGGCCACGACGTCAACCGCCACGACGCGCGAATCCGCGCCTTCTGCCTGACCTGGGACACCCCCCTGGACTGGGACGCGCTGCTGTCCGGCCTGGAGCTGCTGATCGCGTCGCGGGGCGCCGACCTGCTGCGGATCAAGGGTATCGTCGCGGCGCGCGGCCTCGATCATCCCCTGGCCCTGCATGGCGTCCAGCATGTGTTTCACCCGCCCTCGGCCCTGCCCGCCTGGCCCGTGGACCCAGCCACCGGCGCCGAGGACCGGCGCTCGCGCCTGGTGTTCATCACCCGTGACCTCAGTCAGGGCATGGTCGCCCAGGTGCTCGCGTCGTCATTGGACGGCCCCCCGGATGGCGCCGCGCCCGCCGCGCCGCCCCTCGGGTGACGATCGCGCGCCGCGCTTTGCGCCCGGCCGGCGCCCGGCTGACGATCGATCGGTGTCGCGAGGGGATTGAAAAGCGGCGCCGCCCGGCTAAATTCATTGTTCAGGATAATTCTAAACAACGGACGTCCATCCGTCGGAGGACCACGACCATGGACGAGACCTTGACGAGCCCCCGAAACGTGCTGGGGGGGCAACTGGAACCCTGTTCCTTGCGGCCCCTGACCGGGTTCTTCCGCGACGGATCGTGCAACACGGGCGCCGCCGATGGCGGCTCGCACACGGTCTGTGCCGTGATGACACTGGAGTTCCTCGAATTCTCGCGACGGTGCGGCAACGACCTGCTTCGCCCCCGGCCAGAGGCGGCCTTCCCCGGTCTGCAACCGGGCGACCGGTGGTGCCTCTGCGCGGCGCGCTGGCTGGAGGCGTTCGAGGTGGGCCTGGCCCCGCCGGTCGTTCTGCAAGCCACGCATGAACGCGCGCTGGAGGTGCTGGACCTGTCCGAACTGCGCGCCTATGCCACGGTGGCCTGATCTCGCCAGGGGATGAGCGCGACGGAACCACGGGGCGGCGCCGGCCACCCGTTCTTGTTCATGGAGGATCGCGTCCCATGACAACCCGCTTCGCAACCTTTGGCGCCGGCTGTTTCTGGGGGGTCGAGATGGCCTTCCGCAACACCGACGGCGTGGTTGACACAACCTGTGGCTATGCCGGTGGCGATGTGCCGGAGCCCACCTATGAGATGGTCTGCACCGACACCACCGGGCACGCCGAGGTGGTGCGCGTGGAATACGATCCGGACGTCATTGGCTATGAAGACTTGCTGGCGGTGTTCTGGGCCTGCCACGATCCGACCCAGGTGGACCGTCAAGGTCCGGACGTGGGCCGGCAGTACCGCAGCGTGATCCAGACCCACGGGCCGGACCAGGCGCATGCCGCCTTGGCCACCAAGCAGGCCCTTGAGGCATCGGGCCGTCTTCGCCGTCCCATCGCCACCCGCGTCGAGGCCGCTGGCGCATTCTGGCCCGCGGAAGAGTACCACCAGTGTTATCTGGAGAAGCGCGGCCGGACGTCCTGTGGCGCCCATCTGCGCTCCGCGTAAAGGGGCACGCCCGCGCCGGCGGACACCACGCCGCCGCCGTCGCGGGCCTGTCCGCTGTGCCTCACCTCCGTGACAGGCTTGCCAGGAGAGCCGAGAACGAGGCCCGGACGGTGTCCGGCGCGGTGTAATAGGCTTCGATGAGCGCGCGCGTCTGCGGATGGTCC
The DNA here is from genome assembly GCA_028277295.1 of Rhodospira sp. Lineage (GTDB taxonomy): Bacteria > Pseudomonadota > Alphaproteobacteria > Rhodospirillales > Rhodospirillaceae > Rhodospira. Next base: position 1,806 of record JANQGN010000752.1, on the reverse strand, counting down.
ATTGGCGTGGGCTCTGGCGCGTCGGGTGTCAGGTCATCGACCGGGAAGAAGTCGCCCACCGAGACTCCCAGAGCTTGGGCTGCCGCTTGCAGCCGCGCCACCGGGATCACCACCGTCGCTTCCTCCAGCTTCCTCAGTTGTTGGCTACTGATGCCCATGCGCTGGGCCATGTCCTCCCGTGACAGGCCACGGTGTTCCCGCAAGTCCCGCATCGCTCGCCCAACGTGGCGTTCCAAGGTGATATCTCTGCGACCACGCACCCGACGCGGACCTGGTTCCTGGGTCAACGGCGCCTCCCCTGTCTGTGCACGCTCCACGTGCAGTGTTATCCCTGATCCCCCCGAACCTGTGTAACCCGCAAGTTCAAGACGATCAAGGAAGGGGATGTCCGATTGGGTTGCAATTCCCAGATCGTCGTCGCAAGGCCGATCAGGACTATCGGTATATCACTTTTGGCGACATCGTCCATGAAGCACGCGTAAAAGATTTGACTCCGCTCGGGCGTTTTCGGCGTCTCCTGACTCATCGAAGACGCCTTAGTCTATTGATATTGAAGCAAATGGGCGCCGCGATCCGCGCCGGATCGCTCTGGATTGTTTCGCCGTCATCTGGAGATGCGGGGTCGTGATGGCACTTTTCGTCATGACGGGTGGAAACCCCGGGTCAGGACGGCGAAGGATGGGCAATCGCGATCGCGCGAACAGGGGATAGCCTGAACAGGGGACCGCCGGGGTGGCGCGGCCATCGAACGCCAGTGTTCGGCTTTGGGCGACGGCGATGGCCAAGGACGGCTCTCTTGTGATGAGTCGAGCGCGCCCGACGGCTGTCCCGGGCAAGCCGGGCGCCGCCTTGTTTCGGTCCTACTCCGCCGTGAAGACGCCGTGCAGGCCCATTTCGTGGTGTTGCCCGTCCACCGCCTGGCGCAGCAGGGTGAGCAGGCCAGCCGCGTCCACCGGCCGCCCATCGAGGGCCGTCAGCGCCTCGTGCAACGCCCTTGGGGGGTGCTCGGTGGCCAGGGCCACGAAGTGATCGCCGCCGACCGGACGGTAAACCTCCATCGGCAGGTCCAGGGAGCGACCGTCGGCGTGGGCGTCCAGGCGATCGGCCAACTCCCGAATCGGGAACACCCGATTCAGGCCGCCGAAGGGATCCAGGTTGATCAGGGTCAGATACGGCAGCGTGTGGCCGCTGACCCGCAGCGTGACCGTGTCCCCGACGTGATGCAGCCCATCGTCGGGAGCCAGGTCCATGATCAGCCGCTTGGACTGCGGCCACCCCTTGAGGGTGGCCACCAGCGCCCACTTGGTCAGCACCCGGGCCGCCGCCGCCCGCCGGTCGTCGGCCGTGCCGGCGGGCAGGGTGGCCACGACATCGCCAAGGCTGGAGATCAGCGCGCCGGCCCCCACGTCCCAGACCAGATCAGCGTTGGCCGGACTGTCCACCAGCGTCACCGGCGCCTGCTCGATCACGGCGGCGGCCGCGCCACTGCCGCCATCGTCCAGCACGTACACCGCCACCGGTTCGGGTGCCGTCGGCAAGGCCGCTGGAACGGGCGCGGGCGCCCCCCCTCCGTTCGGTCCACTCGCGCCCCCGTCCCCACCCGTCACGGATGGTGTCGCGCCGCCCTGGGTCGCGCTGGCCAGGCCGGTCAGGGCACGAGTCACCGGCACGTCGGCGCCCACATCCAGGCGGATGGACTGACGTCCATCCGTGTGCACCCGCACGCCCTGGCGCAGGTAGTGCTGGAACTCGGCCACCGTGACCCGGCCGTCGCCGTCGCGGTCGCCCTCGCCCAGCAACGCCCGG
>JANQGN010000747.1 GCA_028277295.1 Rhodospira sp. | reverse complement strand
TCCCTCGGCTCGCTCCGCTTCATCAGTGTCTGTCCGGAAAGCCGTGCAAAACACCACATATGGAATGCGATCCCGGCACAGGCACACAGTATGTTGCGGTTCCCGAGACTTTCCGGACGGGCTCTCAGGATAAAGCCCTTAAGAAGTGAAAGTCCTCATCCTGAGCATCCGCAGGACGCGAAGGATCTTCCTCGGACCCATGGACCCTTACAGACCGGTCATCCGAGGTCGGAGCCCTGCAGATCGCTCGGGATTTGCTCTCGCGCCTGAAAGGTGCGAAGGATCTTCGTCGGACGACAGTGACCATCGCCCGCGTTATCTTGAGCCCGACCGCCCCGGCGCTACTCGTCCCGATCCTTGATGGTGTTCAGCAGCACCAGCATCAGGATGATCGCGATCAGATTCAGGACGATGATGAACATCACGCCCAGGATCAGGATCGAGAGGCCACGCCCCATCACCACAATCATGTCGGCATAGGCCCAGACGGTGGCCAGGATGCCGCCAATGCTGACGAAGAAGGCCATCGCCACGACCGTCAGGGTCGAGGGCCACCACCAGCGTCGCGCGCGTCGACGAGTCTCACCGTTGGCCGCGCGGGTGTCGTCACCTGCTTCGGTCGCGGTGTCCGGATCTGAATCAGGGGATCCAGGCGCCGGACCGTCGTCGCGCGGGAAGTCATCGTAATCACTCGGCCGGGGGGTGCCTTGCATGCGGGTCATCCATGGCGAACCGTGAGGGACTATGATCTCCCATTCTAGCGAGACCTGACGTCCGGCGGAACGCCCCGCATGGTCGTGCCGCCGGGAGGACACCGACTTAAACCACTCCGCCCAATGCTCCCCAATGCTCGACCCCGATCCTCCACCCCGGCCCGCCGCGTGGTGACAGATGGGGAGGTCACGGGCAGCGCTCCGCCTGTCACCAGGCCCTAACCCCGGGAGTTGATGATTTCCCACTCGCCGACCTCGTTGCGGCATGCGGTGCCCGTGGCTTCTTCCAGACGGCCGCCGATGGTGACGGTGGTCCGGAACCGCCGGCAATACTGCCCTGAGGGGTGGTAGCCATCCTGAATCGATGTGATCGTCCCCGAATTGCCGCTGTTCGGATTGTTCCAACGGATGGTCTCACCGACGGGCGCCGCGTAGGCACGCCTTTGCGCCATGGCCATCTGCCGGCGGTCGCGTTCGTCGAGGGCGCTCCCCAGTTCGCTGCCGAGGGCGGCGCCGAGCAGAACGCCCAGACCGGTGGCGGCCGCCGTCCACTCGGACGAACCGCCGAACTGGGAGCCGACGAAACCGCCCAGCGCCGCGCCACCCAGGGCCCCGGCGGTCTGGTTGGGATTGGAGCGGATGGATTGACAGGCCGCGAGCGCCGGCCCCAACAGCAGGGCGGCGGACAGAGCCAGGATGATGGAGCGCGGGGCGAATCGGGTCATGGGGAGGCCTTTCTTATGGACGTCGGGCGGCTTGCGCGACAGCGTCCGATAGGACGATTGAGGGAACACGGCGCCGATTGGAGGGCGCCCGCCGGACGCGCGAGCCCTCGACGGTGCCTCGGGGCGCGCTTTCCCGACAACCCGTCCAACGGGGTGGGTCATCGTGCGTCCAGCATGAATGATCCAGACTCCACTCTATTATGCTGAGAGGATGGCCGAATTGTGGGGCCGAGCGCGTGTGGTCGACGTAAGAATGGCTCCGGTGTGACCAGGACTCCAGGGGCAAGGCGACGCTGTGGCTTTCGATCCCCAAGGAGTCCCCACCCAGGGTGAAGGATATTGCCCATGGGTGGTGGTTTGGGTGACCTCTCGATTATTAGAGTTGCCGGCTCGCGCGAGCGAAGGGCCCGTTTTGGTCAAGGGGTGATGAGACACCACGTGTGTCCTCTCTGAGCAGGCCATTTCAGCGCGACGCGGTTTCGCATGACGGTGACCAAGACGCCCTTTTGGGGTTTTCCAGCGTCCATGAGGGCATGGTCATTGGCGGTTCGGTCCGTTAAAAAAAGCGCCCACGATGGCAGCCGCCCCGCCGGGGCGACCCGAGCCAAGCCGGCCCTCGGTCGATGACAGGGCGGCGCCTCGGGGGTCCTGCCATCACGGAGGATGACGCGTGCCCGCCCTTGACGAGTCAAATCCCTACGCTGTGTTCGCGGCTTGGATGAAAGAGGCCGAGCAGAGTGAGCCAAACGATCCGAACGCCGTGGCCCTGGCCACCGCCACGCCGGACGGCCGGCCGTCGGTGCGCATGGTGTTGCTGAAGGGCATTGTGGACGAACCGGGGCCTGATGGCGGGTTCGTCTTCTATACCAACATGGATAGCCGTAAGGGCAACGAACTGAAGGCTAATTCCCGTGCTGCGTTGTGCTTTCACTGGAAGAGCCTGCGGCGACAGGTTCGGGTCGAGGGGTCGGTGACGATCGTGTCCGATGCCGAGGCGGATGCCTACTTCAACTCCAGGTCTCGGGACAGCCGTATCGGTGCGTGGGCATCGGACCAGTCGCGACCGCTGTCGGGCAGGATGGAACTGGAACGCCGCGTGGCCCAGTATGCCGCGCGATTCGCGCTCGGGCCGGTGCCGAGGCCGCCGCACTGGACAGGTGGACGCGTGATCGCCGAAAGCGTCGAATTCTGGCGGGACCGCCCCTTTCGGTTGCATGACCGCGTGGTCTATGAATGGGATGGGGTCAGTTGGCGGACCCGGCGCCTGTTTCCTTGAGTGGAGCGGGGGCAATGGAGGCATCCCACATGGCGGACATTTCAATTGGTTCGGATGCGTCCTGCCCGGATGGGCAGACGGGGCGCCTGATGCGCCTGGCCACCACCGCCGCGGTGTCGGTCGCCGGGTCGCTGATCCTGATCAAGCTGATCGCGTGGCTGATGACCGGATCGCTGGCGTTGTTGTCGACGCTGGTCGACTCGGTTCTCGACGTCGGCGCCTCGGTGCTGAATCTTCTGGCGTTGCGTGTGGCGCTGGAGCCGGCCGATCATGACCACCGCTTCGGGCACGGCAAGGCGGAGCCACTGGCCGGGATGGCGCAGGCGGCCTTCATCAGTGGCTCGGCCCTGTTCCTGATGGTCGAGGCCGGCAGCCGGATTCTGGACCCAGCGCCGGTGACCAAGTCCGGGATCGGCATCGCGGTGATGGTGATCTCGATCGTTGCCTCGCTGGGTTTGGTTGGCTTCCAGAAGTACGTGGTACGCCAGACCGGTTCGGTGGCCATCAAGGCCGATTCCGTGAACTACGCCGGTGACGTGCTTGTGAACCTCAGCGTGATCCTCGCGTTGCTGCTGGCCACGGGACTGGGCTGGACCTGGGTGGATCCGGTGTTCGCGGCCGGTATCTCTATATATTTGCTGGCCAACGCCTGGGGCATCCTTAAGCTGGCGCTGAACCTGCTGATGGACAAGGAGTTTGACGAACCCGATCGCCAGCGCATCCTGGATATCGCCCGCAATCAGCCCCTGGTGCTGGACGTCCATGACCTGCGCACCCGATCGTCAGGACCCGATCGGTTCATACAACTGCACGTGGACATGGATCGGTGTATGCCGCTGTGGCAGGCGCATATTGTTGCCGATCAGGTCGCGCGTGCCCTTCATGACGCTTTTCCAGGGGCGGACGTGGTGATTCACCAGGATCCCGCCGGCCTGGACGAGCCGCACGCGGCCCGGCTTTATCAGGACAGCCGACCGGTGCAGACCGGCGGCATGACCGAACCGGTCGAGGACCGCTGATCCCCTGGCGTCCGGAGGCGCTCACCCGGTGGATCGGGCGCCTCCATCTACCTGGCGGAGGGCCGACAAAGCCAGGACACCATAATGCTTGGGAAGCATGACCTGACCCACGTAGTCGGCCATGAAGCCGTCATCCTGGCTGAGCATCAAGGCGGCGGTGTAGGCATTGGTAACGTAGGTCTGGCCGGGTGGCGTGGCCACCTCGATGCGCGCGGCGCGGATGACCTGGGCGCCGATCAGGCTGCGCCGGCCGATGATGGGATCATACAACGGCACCGCTGGCCCGAAATGGCCAGACAGGCGCATGCGCAGCGGCGGAAGGTCCAGTCCCTCGCGGTCCAGGTCTTCCAGGGTGGCATGCAGCGCCATGGCGCAGCGGCTGGCGGCGACGATGGTCTTGATGCCCAGGAACAGCCCATCGCCCCAGGTGTTGGCGTAAAGCACCTGTCCACCCGCGGCGGCGTCGATGGCGGCCGCCAGGCGCGGCACGACACGGCCTTGATACAGAACGCATTGGCGCTCGCTAAGCCGCGAAAAGTGGTGAATGTCGCCGAACAGCAGCGCCGCGAGGGTCCGCCGCGGCGGGGCCCCTTGAGCCTGGGCCGCGGCCGGGCGCGGCAGCGGCGGACACGGCACCACGAGGGGCTTTTGGCCGGTGGCCTGGCGCCAGTGGGCGATGTCGGCGGCGGTGCCAGCCGGCCCGCTGGCCGGCTTGCCGTTCCACAGGGCCATCATCTCCGCTCGGGTGTCCAGCAGGCGTGCCTTGTGCAGCGCCAAGCCAGCCGCCATACGGGCCCCGTAGGCGAACAGCTCCGGGTCGTCGCCGCTTCCATCCTCGGTGGCCAGGGTCACCTCGGCGGCGCGCGCCAGGCAGGCGCGGAAACGCGGTTCCCAGGTCTCCCCTCCAGGCCGAACAGAGGCATCGAGGAACGCGTCGGTCGCGAAGGGCAGGACGACCAGAAGCTGTCCGCCGGCCTCCAGCAGCGTTTCGGCGAACAGGATGTCACCGCCGCAGGCCAGCGCCGCGACTCCAATGCCGATGCCATGGGCGTCGATCAGGGCGCGCAGGCTCGCCTTGAGGCCGGCTTCCTCGGCGCAGCCATCCCGGAACATGTGGCCCGTGAAGACCGCGACGGCTGGCATGGTGAGAGGGTCCAGGACCGCCGCCGCTGGCCCACCATGGTGTGTCGGGTCGTCGGGGATCAGAGTGCGGAGAATCCACGAGAACTGGCGCCGGGTTGCGGCCACCGCCGCCAGATCGGCGCCGGGCGCGGGCCGCGCCTGGTTTAGGGCCGCGCGGGCGCCATCCAGGTCGCCCAGGACGAGCAGGGCCTCGGCGCGGTTGGCATGGCCGTAATAGGAGTCGTCCAGCGGCAAGACCAGCACCGCCTGGGCCAGGTCGCGGGCGCGCGCCGTGTCACCGGCGGCGAGACAGAGGCTGGCGGCATTGACGGCCGGGTAGGCGGCGAGGTCGGGACGCCCGGCGTCCAGGGCCAGGCGCCAGGCGCGGGCGTAGGCATCGGCGGCACGGCGGGCCCGGGCGGGTTTGTCGGCCGGCGGCGCGCCATGGACGCGATCCTTGATCAGGCGGGCGCCCAGGGTGAGGCGCTCGATGGCGAACGCCGGGTTGGCGTCAGGCGTCAGGTTGGCCTCGGGGCCTGGGTCGGGGGTGCCGAACCACTGGGCGTACTTGCGTTCGGCGTGGGCGAGGGCGCCGCTCCGCGCCAGGCTCAGCACCGCGCGGTGACGCAGCCAGGGATCCTCGGGGTGCTGGCGAAGCGCGTCCACGGCCCGGTCATAGGCTTGCAGCACATTGCCCTGACCGAGCAACGTCTCCACGGCGCGCAGGGCGGCGGCGGCGGTGGTGTCGCCGGTTTGGCGGCTGGTCATGGCCCTGGTTCCCCCCTCTCGACGTTGCGTCGCGACACGCGCGGTCTGGATCAGGGCGCGCGCGTCGCCGTGGTCACCGCCGCCACCAGTCGTGTCAGCGCGCCCGCGACCGCCTGGTTAAAGGCCAACACAAGGTCTGACAGCGCCGGGTCCGCCGGTACCGGCGCCTGCTCGCGCACCGTTCCAGCGGCGATGTCCTCGCGATCGCGGTCGCGCCGCAGGGACCAGGTGAGCGCCACCCGCGTCTCGACGGGATCGACCGCGCCGGCCGGAACCAGCGCCTCCACCTGGTCCACGCTCCAGGACAGGCGCCAGCGTGGGCCGTCCGTTCCGGGCTCGGCATCCGGCAGAAACACGGATCGCAGGATTTGCTCCATGGTCTCCGCCGGGGGATCCTCCCAGCGCCCGCCGGGCACCTCGTCGACCCGAACGACCTCCCCCTGATAGACCAGCCGCAACCCCAGGGACCCGGCCAGCGATCCCGCCACGCGCGGGCTTAGCACCTCGACGGTCCCCCGGGGCGGTTCGGCCGGTGACTCCGGTGTCGCCGCCAGGCGATAGACGATCTCCTCGGGCGCGGCCCTGGGCGCGCAGCCGGCCATCGCGACGGCCAGCAGGGCCGCGCCGAACGCGAGAGCCGGGCGCCATGTTGCGGAGCTTGGGGTCATGGGTCGGGGCCTCCTCGGTCGCGAAACAGGAACCCGGCTGGATCGCGCCTCAATTCGCGGGCGATCTCGTTCAGATTGCGGCTGGCGGCGGTGAGGTTCTGCATCACCTGGAAGCTCTGGCGGCCGCTCTCGGCCACCAGGGTCTCCAGATCCTGCACGGCCCGGGTGAAGGCCGCCAGGGTTGCCGGGTCGAGCAGGCGATCGGCGCGGGCGACGATGTCCCGCCGGAAGCGTTCGAGGCGTTCCGGGATCTCGACGGTGACGGCCTCTTCGACGGAGGCGATGGCCGTGTCAAAATCATCCAGGCTGTCGTCGAGGCGGTCCGGCAGCATTTCATAGCCCGGCAGGGCGCGCAGCAGCGCCGGCCGCGCGGTGGCGACCATGTCGGCCACGTCCAGGCCGGCCTGGCGGAACACGAACAGGGTCTCGTCCACCGCTGCCAGGGTCTTGTCGATGCGCGCGCGCGTGACCCTGGCCTCGCACAACAGGGCATTGGCCTGGAGGACCAGGCCGTCGAGCCCATCGGGCGGAAGCTCTCCGGCGCCGGCCAGGGGGACACAGTCGCCGGCGCCGAAGGTGTCTCCGGCGGGGGCGGGGCAGGCGGGCGGCGGCGGGGCGGCGCGCACCGCGCCCAGGGCTGTGGCGCAGGCGTCGTCCACCTCGGCGATGGGGGGGGCCGGAACGGCGACGCTGGCGCTGGCGTCGGGGTCCACCTGCACGACGATCAGGCGCGCCAGGCTGACCGGGTTGGGGCGTGCCACCCGCAGCCGCGTTGTGGCGGCCGGCATCGTCACGCCGTCGGCGACGGTGAAGGTCACGCGGAACAACGGCGCGGCGGCGTCCAGGATGGGCGGGCCGCCGGCCGTGGCGCCAGCCACGGTAACGTCGGCGACCTGGCCGACCTCATGGCCATTCACGACCACGATGGAGCCGGTCTGAATCCCGTCCACGTCGGTGGCCAGGGTATGAAGGACCACTCCGTCCACGCGGAGCAGGGTCGGCCAGGCCACGACCAACACCGCCGCCACCAGCAGCCCCACCACCAGGGTCAGGCCGCCAACGAGCCGGTTCTGGCTGGCGAGTTGGCTGTCGCGCATGCGTCCTCATCCCATCCGCCAGCCTCGACCGGCGGACAACCTTATCATCGGGCCTCTATAGCAGGCGCGTCGCGCAGCGGCACGCCCCTTTCCAGCACCAGGTGGGCGTCGGCCAGGTCCCGCAGGTCCCCGGCACGGGTGGCCGTGGCGACCACGGTGGCCAGCCGTCCGCCCGGCGGCGCCAGGACGCGGCGCATCAGGGCGCGGCCGGGGTCGTCCAGGGCGGCCAGCACGTCGTCGAGCAACAGGACGGCGGGCTGCACCGCCATGGCCCGGGCCACCAGGGCGCGGCGCCGCTGGCCCTCCGACAGGCGGCGCGGCGGCCGGTGCATTTCGTCGATCAGGCCGAACTGGGCCAACAGCACCTGGGCGCGCAGGAAGGCCGGGCGGCGGGGCAAGCCCAGGCCCTGCATGAGCGGCAGCAACACGTTCTCGAACACGGTGAAGCCGGCCAGCAGCGCATCGTGCTGGAACACCGCGGCTACCGCGCGGCGCCGCACCGCCTGCGCTGGCGTCCACCCGCCCATGCGGATCTCGCCCGCGCGCAAGGGGAGCGCGGCGGCCAGGACCTGGAGCAGGGCGCTCTTGCCGGCGCCCCCCGATCCGGTCACCAGCAGCAGGCCACGCGCCGGGACGCTGGCGTCGATGCCGTCCAGGATGCGCCGCCCGGTGCCGTCCAGCGCCACCACGCCCCGCATCCGCACGGGCAGCGCCGCCGATCCGTCATCCTGGGTCATCGCAGCACCAGGATCGGCAAGTCGTCGATCCGCCACAGGGTGAATGCCATATTGATGATCACCACGATCAGCGCCGCCTTGAGCATCACCGAGCGCGCCACGCCGGACAGCGCCAACCGGTCGCGGCGGCGCGGGTCCAGGCCATCCACCACCCCCAAGGCCACGGCCATGGTTGAGGCGACGGCCATCTGGGCCGCCACCGAGGTCAGCATGCCCGGCTCCACCACCCAGCGGAAGGCCGCGATCCACACCGAGCGCGGCAGATCCAGCATCAGCGTCAACGCCAGCGCCGCCGACAGCGCGCTCACCACCATCGCCAGGGCGGCGTGGGCGCAGGCGGCCACCACCAGCGCCAGGCAGCGCGGCGTCGCCACCATCATCACCACGTCGACGCCCAGCAGGCCGAGGGATTCGATTTGTCGCCGCCGGGCCATGTCGGCGAGGTCCACGGCCAGGGGCAGGGCGCCGCGCGCGGCGAGCAGGCCGCTGGCCAGGAACGGCGCCACCTGCTGAATCGCCATCAGGGCGATGAGTCCGGCGCTGCCATGCAGGGTCAGCACGCCGCCGGTCAACATGGCCAGGGCCAGCGCCAGGCCGGTGCCGAGGATCAGCGCTAGCGGCAGGATAATCGGTACCGGCCCGAACACCATGGCCGACAGGTCGCGGGCCAGGAGGTGGCGATGGAAATAGCGATTGCCGCCTGGGATCGGCGCGGTGACCATCAGGCGAGCCATGCCGGCCACCAGGCGCATGGTCATCCCCAGCACCTCGATGGGGAACAAGGCGGCGGCGCCCAGACGCTCCGCGACGACGCGGAGGAGCGTGCCCGGCGGGGTCAGCGGGGCGATGGGGCCGCCGGCCAGGGCCATATCAGGACCCGCCTTCCACCAGGGCCGGCGCGCGGTCCACCGTCAGGCCGCTCCGGGGATGCCAGGTGGCGACCAGCGCGGTGGTCTCCGGGCCTGCGGCGGGCGAGAGGTGACGGCAGTGTGGGATCAGCGCCACAAGCCGCCGCCGGTGGTCTGGATCCGACTCCGATCCGGACAGGGTGTCGAGACCCACGCCCTCCAGGGCGACGGGGGCCCCCGCCCGCGCCAGGATCAGCGTGGCGGCGCAGGCGCCCGGATCGTCGATGGCCGCGACGTACTCGAGGGTCATGGGGGCGCGCTCGTTGGCCGCGGCCGCCGCCGACCGCAGCAGTCTTCGCCGATGCATCAGCCCCGGCGCCGCGCCATCCCAGGGCCAGGGGCCGCGCAGGCGGACCGGCTGAACCGGCCGGTAGGCGAGGCCCGCCAGGCGCAGGATGAGCGGGACGGTGAGCACGGCGACGCGATCCTTCTCCTTCACGTCCTCGCCGAGGGTCTCATAGGGCAGCAGGTCGGGATGGACCTTGCGGTCGTTGTCGCGGGTTGGACCGTGAGTCCAGCCGTCGAGCAGGCGATCGCCGGACCAGCGGTCGTGTTCCAGGGCGGCGAGACGCTCCACCCGCGCCGGCTGTCCCCAGGCCGGCGCCGCCACCGCGTCGTCGTCCCCGGCGCGCGCCTCCGGCAGGGCGATCAGGCCGGCCGCCTCCAGCTTCAGGAACAGGTGATCGGCCTGGGCGCGATTGGACGCCCGGTAGGTCTCGGGGAGCCGCTCCCAGGGGCGCAGGGCAGGGGTGCTGCCCAGGATCTCGCCTCGGGTCCAGGCGTTTTCAAGATAGAAGCCGTGGATGGTGGCCGCCAGGCGGTCCAGCAGCGTCAGCGCGTCGGAGTGCTCGCCGCGCATCGCCGAGGAAACGGGCAGGCCGATCAACCCGGCCTCCAGCAGCGTCATCGCCACGGCCTCGGGGGTGGTCCCTGGCGCGGGCGGTGGATGAACGATCACCGCCCGGTATCCCGCCAGCCTTTCGACCGGCTCGTCAATCAGGGCGTCCGCCGGGGCCTCGGGGCCGGCCGCGTTGAACACCAGCAGAGGCCGGGACGGGCTCGTGTCGGGCAGCGGCTGGAACAGCGTCCCCAGACCCGGCGATGCCCGCAAAAGGGCACTGGCGGCCCCGGGGTCCCACCCGGGCAGACACAACGGCAACGGCGCGCCAAAGGGTCGCCCGATCAACCGTCCCACCTGCGCCAGCAGGGCCACCACGGGGCCAGGACCGCCCATCACCGCCAGGGTCAGTCGATCACGCGCCACCTCCAGAAGGCTGGGCACGGCGCGATGACAGGCCGCGCGCGCCCAGGTGATGGCGGCTGCGTCGGGCTGTGTCCCTATGGGGTTCGCTAGGCGTTGCGTGCTGGCGTCCATGACGTCCATCCACAGGTCTGCTCGCCTCATGGGGGCATCGGGTGGTTGTTGGCAACGGTGCGTCACCGCGGATGGACACGCGTCAGGCGGACCGGCTGGCGGCCGGTGCCGCCGGGTGCGGGCCGGAGAACGGGCGGTCATGATACAGCGCCGGGACCTTGGCGCGGGCGGCGTCCACCTCGGCCGGGTCCAGGGTGGCCGTGATGAGTCCCGGGGCCTCGCCCGCGTCGGCCAGGACCTCGCCCCAGGGCGCGACAATCAACGCATGCCCATAGGTGCGGCGATCCTGCGGATGAGCGCCCGTCTGCGCCGGCGCCAGGACGTAGCAGCCGGTCTCGATGGCCCGGGCGCGCAGCAGCACGTGCCAATGGGCGCGCCCGGTGGGCACGGTGAAGGCCGCCGGCACCGCCAGCGCATCGGCGCCAGCCTGGGCCAGGGCGCGGTACAGATACGCGAAGCGCAGGTCATAGCAGACCGATAGCCCCAGGCGCAGCCCTGGCCCGTCGACCGTGACGGCGCGGTCGCCGGGGCTGAAGGTCTCCGATTCCCGGTAGGTTTCCGCCTCGCTCAACGCCACGTCGAACATGTGGATCTTGTCGTAGCGCGCGGCGATGGTTCCCCGCGGATCCAGCACATACGTGCGGTTGGCGGCGCGGCCGTCGTCCAGCAGGATGCCCAGGGTCCCCGCGTGCAGCCACACGCCGGCCTCGCGTGCCAGGTCCTGGAAGGCGGCGAGGGCGGGGTGATCGGCCTCGCGCCGCGCCTGGGCCAGCACGCGCGCGCGGCCCAGCGTCATCATGGCCACGTTCTCGGGCAGCAGCACAAGGTCCGCGCCCAGGTCCCGCGCCCGTCGCACGGCGTCGCCGGCGGTGGCGATGTTGGCGCCCATGTCGTCGCTGGCGTTGACCTGCGCGCAGGCCACGGTGATGGGTGTCCGAGTTGACTGGCTCATATCTGGCCGCCGGTCAGCAGGCCGCCAGGAGCGGATCCAGCCCGCCCCGGGCATCCAGGGCGTACAACTCGTCGCATCCGCCCACGTGGTGATCATCGATGAAGATCTGCGGGACGGTATGGCCGCCACGCGCGCGCGCCTTCATCTCCGCCCGGCGGCCCGGGTCGAGCATCACATTGTGTTCCACGAAGCCAATACCCTTGCGCTGCAGAAGCTGTTTGGCACGGTGACAGAACGGGCAGATGGGTGTTGTGTAGATCTCCACCTTGGTCATGACGGGGCTCCCAAACAGCGATGGCGCGGATGTTGGCCTGGACCGGATGTTGGACAGTCGGACTGTGACGTCAAGCTTGGATCACGCGGACCCGACCGGCGGTGACGGCCGGTCGTCGGGCGCGGTGTTGGAGACCGGGGCGATATCAAGGGTGCTGACGAAGTCCGCCGCGACCCGAATGTCTCTGAGCGGCCGCACCGTGTCGATGGATTCCTGATAGATCGGGTGATGCTTGTAGGCTTCCAGGGCCGCCTCATCGTCAAACACGGCGTGCACAATGAGGTCAATGCGATTATCGAAGCGGTCGCGCTTGAGGTTCACGGCGACCTCCAGGGCGCGGGCCTGGGGGATCTCGGCAAGCCGTTGCAAGCCCCGGCGGGCCGGTTCCAGGTCTTCGGGGTGCTTGAGGCTGAACAAGACGACATGGCGGATCATCGGAGGAGGGGTCCTCGCATGGTGGGTGAAAGTGGGCCGGGATCGTGAGCCAACACGCGGGCGCTGTCGACTCTCCGCATCATGATCCCGTCGGAGCCAAGGACACGGTTGAGGTGGATGCGTACGGGGCCTATATGGCGCACGACGCCAATGCTGATTCACGCCGCCGACGCGGCATTGTCTGGACGAGGAAGATCGATGGTCCACGTGGAAATCTATACCAAGACAACTTGCACCTTTTGCGCCAAGGCCAAGGCGTGGTTTCTGGAGCACGACATTGCTTACATGGAGCATGACGTGTCCACCGCCGACGCGTTCAGTGAGATGAAGCGACGTCTTCCCGAGGCCCGCACCGTGCCGCAGATCCTCATGGATGGTCACCTGATCGGCGGATATGACACCCTGATGCAATACGAAAAGCCAATCCTGGAGCGCCTGAGAGGCACGACGGCCCCGGCGACGGGTTAGAGCAAATTCCGAGCGATCCGGAACGGATCGCGACGACGATTTGCTTGACTATCAGAATGCTAGAGTATCCGTGTTGATCAAGCGGCTTTTGGCATCCATGAACGCCCTGCCTTGAGCAGGGCGTTTGCCAGGACGACGAGCTTTCGCATGATGGCGG
>JANQGN010000652.1 GCA_028277295.1 Rhodospira sp. | reverse complement strand
GAAAAGCCGATCGCGGCGCCGGTGGCGTCTCTCAGGATGGCGATGCGATAGCAGGCCACCTCGAAGGGCGGGCGCAGAACCTCCGCGCCCGCATCGGTCGCGGCCTTGACCGAGGTGTCGACGTCTTCGGTCGCGATGTAGGCGAACCAGTGCGACGGGATGCCTTCGAACTCGGCACCCTCCATCTTGAACAGCCCGGCGACCGGAGCCTCGCCCTTGTGGGCGATCCAGTAGGTGCCGGCGTCGTCAAAGGCCTTGAAGGTCCAGCCCATGACCGCGCCGTAGAACGCCTTGGCGCCCTCCATGTCGCGGGTCATCAACTCGTTCCAACAAAACTCAGCGATTGGGTTGGTCATTGCGGCGCGGCTCCGTGCGGTGTCGGCGATCGACCCCTCGAGGGAAGGAGGTTCGACCGTCACCATAACCCGACTGTTTCACTTGGCCAATGGAGATTATAGAAACTCCAGGGCTCCGAACCCGGATGGACAAACGGTCACAAAGCGCCTTCCGAGAGGACCGGAGCAGTCGATGGAGATCCTTCGGTCGTTTCCCTCCCTCAGGATGAGGTTGTTTTAAATGGACAAGCCTCATCCTGAGCGCCTGAAAGGTGCGAAGGATCTCCATCGGAGTCCCGTGACCCTCGCCCTTGTTAACGGGACCCCGTTGCCCTGGAAGGACACCCCGCCACCATGGACAGACCAACGGGCCTCGGGCACTGTACGCGCCTTCCGTGAGAGGACGCCCGACTCGTGCCCACCCGCGCCGCGCCACCGCCATCGCCGATCGATCCCGCCCAGCCCGACATCATCGCCCGGGCGGCCGCCGATCACCGCCGCGAGGGCCTTTCGGCGGCCCTGGGCGCCTACGTGTTCTGGGGCCTGTCGCCGGCGCTGTATCATCTCCTGGGGCACGTGGCCCCGCTGGAGGTGATGGCCCACCGCATCGTCTGGGCGCTGGTGTTCGCCCTGCCCCTGGTGGCCGCCTTCGGCCAGACCGCCACCCTGCTGCGACTCCTGGGCTCGCCCAAGGTGCTGCTGGTGTGCACGGCGAGCGCGCTGGTCGTCTCCATCAACTGGCTGACCTTCATATACGCCACGGGCAGCGGCCAGAAGCTGGACGCCAGCATGGGCTACTACATCTTCCCGCTGGCGAGCGTGATGCTGGGCGCCATCTTCCTGGGGGAGCGGCCCAACGCGCGCCAGGGTGTGGCCATCGCGCTCGCCGGGTTGGGGGTGCTGGTGATGCTGGTCGGGCTGGGGCGCTTGCCCTGGATTGCCCTGGTGCTGGCGGTCAGCTTCGGCACCTACGGCTTGCTACGCAAGATCGCCCCCGCCGAGGCCCTCGTCGGGTTCACGCTGGAGGTCATCCTTCTGGCGCCGCTGGCCGTTGGCTGGCTGGCCTGGCTTCAGTGGGGCGGCACCGGCGCACTGGCCACGGGAACCGCCATCGACCTGACCCTGCTGCTGGTCGCCGGCCCGGCCACGGCGCTGCCGCTGCTGCTGTTCGCGGTGGGGGCGCGCCGGTTGCCACTGGGCACCCTGGGGATGCTGCAATACATCAACCCGACCTTGCAGTTCGCCATGGCCGTGATGGTCTACGGCGAACCCTTCACCACCGTCCACGCCCTGACCTTTGCCCTGATCTGGACCGGGGTGGCGTTGTACGCCATCGACCCGGCGGCCTTGCGGCGCCGGGCGCGGCGCGTGGGATAGCGTGCCTGGTCTGGTCGGGCCGTTGGTCCTCGCGCGGCTCCGGGATCACGACCCGCCGGCGCGTCCCGTGGGCGGTGACGCGGGGGATGGGGACTCGGGCGGGCCGGTGGTGTCTGCGCCGTGACCCAGCATGTTGACGACGGGCGCCCAGGCCGGGCGGCCGTCCGCGATGCCCGGGCTTCCGGCGATCATCAGGCCCAGGATGATCAGGCCCAGCACCTGCACCCCGCCAACCACCCACACAAGGCGCCGCAGGCGGGCCAGGCTCCGCGCCAGCGCGGCCGGGCGCGGGTCGCTTTCGGCGGCCTCTTGCAGGGTGGTGTGCACGCGCTCGAAAAAGGTCAGCGAGACATAGGCCTCCAGGGTGCGCACGGCCTCGGTGAGGTCGGCCAGGGATGCGGCGGTGTCCGAGGGAGGCGAGGCCGTGGTGCCACCATCGCCGCCCGTGTCCGCGCCAGAGCCGCGCGCGGCAAGGGCATCGATGACCCCGCGCATCTCGCGCACCTCGGCATGGAGGGCGAGCAGAGCCTGAAGACCCGGTGGGCGTTGCGGGGGCGGCGTGCCGGGCGCGGCGGCGGGCGCGTCCGTTGCTGGTGGAGGCGACGGGCGCGGTCGCGCCGTCTCCGGCCCGGTGTCCGTCGTGGCCTCGGAGGGACCGGAGCCGGCGGTTTCGGACGTCGTCCCAGGCGGGCGCGCCCCCATGGTCACGGTAATCCGGCCTGGGTGGGCGTCGGCGGCCGGCTCGGTGGGGGCGGGATTGGCCGGGGCCGACGGCTCCGCCGCGCCCTGGGCGTTGGGATCGCTCATGAAGACGGTGTTCCTTGCGGCTTCGATGGTCCGTTGAGGCCATGGCGCGGGTGCCGGCGGGCCGACGGCGTCAGGACGTTCACAGTCCCGACACGGGGCCCGACACGGGGCCCCACACAGGACCCAATCTCTGACCTAAGATCAACGGTCGTTAGAGCATGGTGAGTGATATTGGAGTCACCCAGCATGCTCTCAGAGCCCGTCCGGAAAGTCTCGACAACCGCAATATATTGTGTGCCTGCACCCGAATTGCATGCCGTATGTGGTGTTTTACATGGCTTTCCGGACAGACAGTAAGAGACTGGCCGCCGCGGTCCGTGGCCCCCCGCTTCCCCCGGGCGATCAGCCGCCGTGGTCCTCGCCAGGGGGCGTTGGCGCGCCGGCCGCCAGTCCCAGGCGGGCCGCCGCCACCACGGCGCCGGTGCGATTGTTGACCTTCAGGGCCTTGAGGATCGCGGTCACGTGCAGTTTGACGGTGCCCTCTGATAAGCCCAGGGCGCGGGCGATTTCCTTATTGGACTGGCCCTGTCCCAGCAACGCCAGCACCTCACGTTGACGCGGGGTGAGTGGCACGTCGGCCATGGGGCGGGCGGGTCCCACCACATGACCCGCATGGCCATCCATGGCCTGCAAGGGCAGAGCCTGTTGCAGCGCCGCCACTTCGCGATCTTCCAGCAGCGCTGGCGGCAGGTACACGCCGCCCGACAACACCAACCGAAGGGCGCCGATCATCACCTTGCCGCTGGAGGTCTTGGGAATGAAGCCGGCCGCCCCCAGGCGCACCGCGTCCAGCACCAACCGACGGTCCTCGGCCGCCGTCAGCACCACCAGCGGGGCCGCGCCGACCGCTCGTTTCAGCGCCGACAAGCCCTCGTTCCAGGCCATGCCAGGCATCACCAGGTCCATCAGCACCAAGTCGGGTGGTGGCGATTCGGAGGCGCGCGCAAGCGCCTCGTCGAAGGTGCTGGCTTCCACGATTTCCAGATCCGGGTCCAGGTCGTCCAGCACCAAGCGCAACCCGTCCCGGAAAAGTTCGTGATCGTCGGCGATCAATATCCTCACGAGAGACCCTCGCCCTGCCCCCGCCCCGCCCGCCATCAAGTCGGTTGTCGGCCTCGATGTGGCTGGCCCACCGTCGGCTCCCATGGGACGAGTTTAAAAGGCTTTATCGCCGCTGGCAAAGTTTCCGTGCGCCCGGCGCGCACGGACACGCGCGAGGCGGCCTTTCGTTCCGGACGCGCGGTGTCGCCGCGCGCCCCAAGCGCAGCCATCGTGCCCGCTTGACCGGGTCGGCTCCGGTCCCCATCCTCGACAGAAGGGCGCCAACGCATGGTCGCCAAACTCCATATTCCCCAACAGAGCAGGCCGGCCGTGTCGCATCGCTCCTCCAAAGGGTCTCCCGGGGACGCGCCGTTTCCCACGCGTCAACAGGTTCTCGACTTCATCCGCGACACCCCGGAGCACGTGGGCAAGCGCGAGTTGGCGCGGGCCTTCCAGTTGAGCGCCGAGCAACGGCCGATGCTGCGCCAGCTTCTGCGGGATCTGGAGGACGAGGGCCTGCTCCAGCGGGGCCGCAAGCGGCGCTTCGCGCCCCCGGGCACGCTACCCGAGGTCACGGTCCTCACCATTTACACGACCGATGCCGACGGCGAGTTGCTGGCCCGCCCCGATTCCTGGAACGAGGAGGACTTGGGGCCGCCGCCCCGGGTGCTCATGCTGCCGGTCCGGGGGAAGGCCGGCCCGGCGCTGGGCGTGGGCGACCGGGTGCTGGCGCGGATCGCCCGCGACGGAGAGACGGGCGGGTACACCGCCAGGCCCATCAAGCGGCTGGCCTCGGCGCCGCCGCGCCTGCTGGGGGTGCTGGCCGAGGGGCCGGACGGGTTGCGCCTGCGCCCCACCAGCAAGCGCGACCGCAACGAGTACCTGATCAAGCCGGGCGAGGCAGGGGAGGCGGTGCCCGGCGACCTGGTGGAGGCCGAGGTGGTGCCCGGCCGCACCTATGGTCTGCGCCAGGCGCGGGTGGTGGATCGCCTGGGCGACATGAGCAATCCGCGCGCCGTCTCGCTGATCTGCATCCATACGCATGGCATTCCCACCGAATGGCCGCCCGAGGCGATGGACCAGGCGGAGGCCGCTGGCCCGGTGCCCCTGGAGGGGGCGCGCGAGGACATCCGCGCCGTCCCCCTGGTGACCATCGACGGCGAGGACGCCCGCGACTTCGACGACGCGGTGTGGGCGGCGCCGGACCCCGATCCGGCCAACCCGGGCGGCTGGCACCTTTTGGTGGCCATCGCCGACGTGGCCTGGTACGTGCGCCCTGGCGATCCCCTGGACGACGAGTCGCTGCGGCGCGGCAACTCGGTGTACTTCCCCGACCGGGTGGTCCCCATGCTGCCCGAGGCCCTGTCCAACGGCTGGTGCTCGCTGCGGCCCCACGAGGACCGCGGCTGCCTGGCCGTGGAGATGTGGATCGACAAGGACGGCGCCAAACGCCGCCATCGCTTCCTGCGCGGGCTGATGCGCTCGGCGGCGCGGCTGACCTACACCCAGGTACAGACGGCCATCGACGGGACGCCAGACGAGATCACGGCGCCGCTGGTCGAGCCTCTGCTGAAGCCCCTGTATGGGGCCTTTGGCGCCCTGTTCGCCGCCCGCCAGCGGCGCGGCAGTCTCGACCTGGACCTGCCCGAGCGCCGCGTGGTGGTGGGCGGGGATGGGCAGGTTGTCCGGGTGGAGCCACGCGCCCGCTTCGACAGTCATCGTCTGATCGAGGAATTCATGGTGGCCGCCAACGTCTGCGCCGCCGAGGAGCTGGAGCGCCTGGGCCAGCCCTGCCTGTACCGCATCCACGACGAACCCTCGCGGGAGAAACTGACGGCGCTGCGCGAGTTTCTGCAAACCCTGGACATCACGCTGTCGCGCGGCCAGGCGCTGCGCCCGCATCACTTCAACCAGATCCTGGCCAAGGCCCGCGACACCGAGCACGAGAACATGGTGAACGAGGTGGTGCTCCGCGCCCAGGCGCAGGCCGAGTACAATCCGGACAACATCGGCCACTTCGGGCTTGGCCTGAGGCGCTACGCCCATTTCACCTCGCCCATTCGCCGCTATGCCGACCTGATGGTTCATCGGGCGCTGGTGCGCGGCCTGTCGCTGGGCGCGGGCGCCCTGCCGCCGGACCAGGACGACCAGTTCGCCCGCATCGGCGGCCATGTCTCGGACACCGAGCGGCGCGCCGCCATGGCCGAGCGCGATGCCGTGAACCGCTTTACCGTGGCCTGGATGGCCGGCCGCGTGGGCGCGACCTTCGCCGCCCGGGTCACGGGCGTGACCCGGGCCGGGCTGTTCGTCTCCCTGGACGACAGCGGCGCCGACGGACTGATTCCCATCGGCACCCTGACGCCCGAGGACTTTTACTGGCACGATGACGCGCGCCACTGCCTGGAGGGGCGCACCCACGGCCAGATCTACCGCCTGGGCCAGCCCCTGGTGGTGTGCCTGGAGGAGGTGGACACGGTCTCCGGCGGCATGATCCTGTCCGTGGCCAACGGTCCGGCGGGGGCCGGCCCCCGCGCGCGGAACGACGGCGAGGCCAGCGGCACTCAGGGCCGCCACCCGCGCCGGGGGACGGCCGCGCGTCCGTCCACGCCACCCGGGCGCCGCGTCCGCGCCACCCGCAAGGAACGCGCCCGCCGCCGCGACCGCCGGCGATCGTGACTCCGAGGCCACCGCGCGGCCCACAGATTTCCCAGCGGCCAGGCTTCCGAGCCCGCCGCCAACGGGGCATAGTGGGGCGCCGGTCCGGCGGACGTGACCGCCTTGTTGATCCTCTGGCCTTGCCACATATGGGACGCGCGCGATGGTTCAAACCCTGTTCATCGGCCTCGACGGGGCCACCTTCACCATCCTGGACGAGCTGACGCGCGACCGCCCGGGGGACGGTGTGGTGATGCCCGTCCTGAAGTCCATTCTGGAGCGGGGCTTCGCGGCGCCCTTGCGGTCCACCAACCATCCGCTCACCCCGCCGGCCTGGGTGTCGTTGATGACCGGGCGCAGTCCCGGTCATCACGGCGTCCATGACTTCGTGCGCTTCGAGGACAAGGGCGACGACGTCTACTTCACCCTCTACGACGCCCGCGACATTCGCGTACCCACCGTCTGGGCGCTGGCGGAACGGGGCGAGCGCAGCGTCACCGGCCTGAATTTCCCGATGATGGCGCCACCGCCGGACATCAAGGGCAACCTTGTTCCCGGGTTCGTCTCGTGGAAGCACCTGCGGCGCAACACCGTGCCCACCTCGCTCTACGAGCGCATCAAGGCCATCGAGGGCTTCGATCCCAAGGAACTGGCCTGGGACTTCGAGCGCGAGGGCCAGATCGGCGAGCCCATGAGCCAGAGCGAACTGGAGGACTGGGTCACCCACCACCTGCCGCGCGAGGACCAGTGGTTCCGGATCGCCGAGACCCTGCTGCGGGAGGACAACTCGGACCTGTTCGCCGTCATGCTCGACGGCACCGACAAGATCCAGCATCAGTGCTGGCATGTGATGGATCCGGCCCTGTGGCCCGAGCATCCCAGCGAGGACGACCGGCGGCTGCGCGACCTGGTGCTGACCTACTTCCGGCGCCTGGACGGCTACATCGAGCGGCTGGTCGCGCTGGCCGGGCCGGATGCCCATGTGTTCATCGCCTCCGATCATGGCTTCACCGGCTCCGCCGATGTGCTGCGCATCAACCGTTTCCTGGGGGAGACGGGCTATCTGACCTGGCATGAGGACGACGGCAGCGATGCGTCCAAACGCCGCGCCGATGCCAACTTCGCCTATCTGGACTGGTCGCGCACCCTGGCCTACTGCCCGACGCCATCGAGCAACGGCATCTGCATCCGGGTGGCCGACGGCCCGGGCAAGCCGGGCATTCCACCCGAGGACTATGGGGCCTTCCGCGCGCGCCTGATGGCCGATCTGCGTGGGCTGATCAACCCGGCCACCGGACGCCCGGCGATCCGCGACATTCTCTTGCGCGAGGACGCCTTTCCCGGCGCCGCCATGGACCAGGCCCCCGACCTGACCCTTGTCCTGGACGACCATGGCTTCGTCTCGGTGCGCAACCGCGCGCCGGTGATGGTGCGCCGGCCCTTGCCCCTGGGCACCCATCACCCGGACGGTGTGTTCTTCGCCGCCGGCCCGGGCGTGACGCGGGGCCTGCGCGGCGGGCGGCTGTCGATCATGGATGTGACGCCGATGATGCTCTACACCCTGGGCCTGCCCGTGCCCATCGACTTCGAGGGACGGGTGCCCGCCGGGGTGTTCCGCGACGACTGGCTGGCTGAACACCCGGTCCGGTTGGGGCCGGCCACCGGGGCGGTGATGGCCGAGGCCGATGGGTCGGCTCCGGTGACCGGCGCGGCCAGCGGCGACGGAGACGAGGACGGCGAGATGGACGAGGCCGAGCGTGACCACATTCTCGACCAACTCCGCGCGCTAGGGTATCTGGAGGGCTGACGGACCTCGGGCCGCCCGCCCGCGGAGATTATGCCGAAGGAGAGATCCATGACCGGGTTCACGCCTCGGATGCGCCGCCTGGACAACGGCGAGCAGAATCGGTTGGCCTTGGCCCGGTCCCTGTTCCGCGAGGGTCGCCTGGACGAGGCGACGGTGGAGTTGGCGAGCCTGTTGGAGGAGGCGCCGCGATTCACCCCAGCGCTGCTGCTGATGGGGCGGATCCTGCAAAAGCAGAAGCGTCCAGAGGAGGCCGCCCCCTGGCTCGACGCGGCCGTGGCGCAGGCGCCGCTGGACGTGGAGCCGGCGCTTCGGGCGGCCCGCGCGCACCTGTCCCTGGGCCATGTCGACCGCGCCGAGGACCTGTTTCGCACAGCCCTGAACCTGGACGCCACCTCGGCCTGGGCCAGGGTCGGCCTGGGCCTGGTGGCCGGTCAGCGCGACCAGGGCGAGGCGGCCCTTGAGCACCTCATGGAGGCCGTGCGCCTGGATCCCACCCTGGTTCAGGCGCGGCTGTCCCTGGCCCGCACCCTGCGGCGCCTGGAACGCGCCGACGAGGCCGCCGAGCACCTGCGCGCGGTGCTTGACCGGGATCCGGGTCATGGGACAGCGGGGACCCAGTTGGCGCGGCTGCTTCTGAAGGGCGGACACACCGACGAGGCGGACCGGGTGATTCAGAACTTGATCCGCTTCAACGGCGATGACTTCGACATGCTGCGCCAGATCACCCGTGTCACGGTGAGCGGCGGACAGCACGCGCTGGCCGAGCGGGTGTTGCGGGCGCTGATCGCGGCGCGCCCGGACAGCCTGGCAACGCGGGTGCGTCTGGCTCAGGTGCTGGCGCCGCAGGGCAAGACCGACGAGGCGCGCGCGCTGATCGCGGACGTGCCGCGCAGGCGGGCGGTGGTGCCGCTGTTGTACGCCACCGAGGGCGATATCGTGCTGGCCGAGGGGAACGCCGAGGGCGCGGCAAAGGCGTTCCGCGCCGCCGTTCTCAACCTTCCCGACGGCAATGCGCTCATGGCCGAGGCTGACGCGGCGGCCACCAAGGCGGGTGGGACGCTGACCGACGACGTGCTCGCGCGCTACTATCAAACCGTCTTCGGCCGGGCCTTGAAGGCCCAGCGCGAGGCCCGCCGCGCCCGCCGGCGCGGGGGCGGCGAGGATGGCCGTGACGCCGACACCGACACCGACACCGACCTTTAGAGCGTCGTGCGTAAAATCGTGTTTACGCACGACGCTCTCATGAACCGATATTGAAGCAAATCGTCGTCGCGATCCGGTTCGGATCGCTCGGGATTTGCTCCAATAAAAACGGCAACAGACCGCGACCGTCCCGCTTTGCATGTAGGGCGCGCTCGCGCCTTCAGGCGCAGCGCACCGTTCCGCCAGGAGGCGGTGCGCTGCCCGCCATGTCATGGCGGTCGAGCGCACCCTACGCCTCTCCGCAAGAGTCAACGTCGGGTGCCGCTGGTATAACGCGCCGGTCACCAAAAAGGGGAGCGGACCATGGCGAAGCATGACACGGCCGCGAGCGCCGCGCCCCCGAGCGGCGGGCGCGGGCGTCGCGGGTGGCCTTGGGTCCGGGCCGGGCTGGCCGCCCTGGCCCTGGCCGCCAGCCTGGCCGGCGTCGCCGCGCTGGCCCCGCGTGAGGGCCTGGCGCGGGACGCGCTGTCTTGGCAAGCGCCCGACTTGCGCCCGGTGGAACAGCGCTACCTGGCGGCGGCGGCGGCCTACTCGCGCCGGCATGGCGGCGCCGCCCTGGTGGTGATGCACGACGGGCGCGTGGTCTTCGAATCCTACGCCAGCCAGGCGGACCGCGACACGCCCCGGCTGATCGCCAGCGGCACCAAGAGCTTCTGGGGCGTGGCGGCCCTGGCGGCGGTGGCGGACGGCCTGATGTCCCTGGACGAGCCGGTCGCCAACACTCTGCCGGAGTGGGCGCGCGATCCAGGGCGCCAGGCCGTCACCGTTCGGCAGTTGCTGACCTTCACCAGCGGGTTGCCACCGGGCTATCGCGCCCTGCGCGG
>JANQGN010000294.1 GCA_028277295.1 Rhodospira sp. | reverse complement strand
GTCGTCCTGAACCAGCGCCGTCTTCACATTCCCAACTGGATCTATCGCGCCCTCTGATCGAGCGGAGCGCCCCAGCGACAGGGTGTTGGCATGACCGGTATGAAACCCATAGGCACCCTGGCGGACCTGAGCATGAGGGATATCACCTTCATCCTGTTCCGCCATCGCCGCCTCCTCGTCGTGACCATTCTCCTGGTGTTCGCGATCGGCGCGGCGGTCGCCACCTTCTGGCCGCCGGTGTACGGCGCGTACGGCAGCGTGCTTCTGAAGGGACGCATGCTCGATCGTGATCCCGGATCACTGGACACCGGAGAGACACGGTCCCTGCCGGTCAGCGAGGCGGACCTGTATTCCGAGCTTCAGATCCTGGAATCCCCCGCCCTGGTCTCGGAGGCGCTGGAGTCCTTGCATGACGCCGGCAATACCGTGGTGACAGAGTCTCTCGGCGGCGACCTGAGACAGCAGGTCGGAGCCGTTCGGGAAGGATTGTCGGCGAGCGTCGTGCCGTCCTCCAACGTGATCGAGGTCACCCTGGTTCATTTCGAACGCGACGCGGCGTTGGCCGTGCTGGAGGCGCTGTTTCAGACCTACACCCGGTATCGCCAGCGCATCTATCGACCGGAGCGCGTCGCCAAGTTCCTGTCCTCGCAGGTCGCGCGCCTGGAGCACGAGTTGGCGATGAAGAACGACGAGATCACGACCCATCAGGAGCGCGCCGGCCTTGTCGATGCCGACAGCCAGGTCAGGACCAACCTTGCCTTGCGGCGGGAGATCGAAAGCTCACGGCTGCGGCTTGAAGAGGAGATGATGCGCACCGAGGCGACGCAGCGCGACCTGGAGGCCATGCTTGCCTCGCCGCACGTCAGGGTGTTCGCGGCCATGCCCGTCGAGGCGGGCGTGGTGTTGCAGAATCGGGCCGAAGTGGCGGCCTGGGTCCGTCAGCTTGAGGGCCGCCAGATGGCCGCCCAGGCAACTCTGGAGAAGCTCCAGGTCGAGGTGGACGAGATCGACAGCCGCAATCACATGATCCGTCGCGAACAGTTGGTTCTGGCTGACTTGCAGCGCGAGGCCGGTGTCCTGGAGGACGCCCACGAAATCCTGCTCGCGAGACGGGCCGAGGCCATGATCGATGCCGAGACCGGGGATCGGCAGTTCAACCCCTATGTCGCCGTCCTGTCCCCCCCCAGGCTTTACGATGGCCCGTTGTTTCCCAAGCCAAAGCTGGTGATCGCCATCGCCCTGGTCGCCGGAACGCTGCTGGGCCTGGTGTTGGCGGCGCTGCGGGAGGTGCTGGACCCGACCTTCTCGCGGCCGGTGGACGTCGCCACGACGCTCGGTGTTCCCGTCCTGTTCAGCCTGCCGAAAGGCGGCGATCAGCGGGCGCGGACAAACCGCAACACGCGTCGTCCCGCCGACCACAATCGCCGCCGCCGATCGGCCTCGACCCCCCTCCCCAAGATGTCCGGCCCGGGCCTGGTCGGCCACGCGCGCGGCGCGATCAGCGCCACGGTCATCGTCGGAATGCTCATCGGTGCCGTCTGGATCTGGTCGCGCCAAGCCGCGGACGATAGCGGCGGCCACTGGCTGTTCGGGGGCGCCACGGACGGTCAGGTTCGCGCCTTTCTCCCGCCGCACGGAGATGACGGACACACGGATGATGGAACCGACGGGTGAGGTGACGACGGTGTTGGACGGTCAGTCTCCACCACCCGCCACGCACCCATGGCCGCCGGCACACCTGGGCCGCGAGACGACCGCTCCCTAGCGTGGGGCGCCTCAAGGGCGGCCCCGGACACCATGGATGCAAAAAGCCATGGGCGGTTGGACTCGCTCTGGGGTGCGCTCTCTGAAGCATCAGGAGACACCAAGAATGCCAAAGAGCCGTCGCAGCCACAGCCCAGCGTTCAAGGCCGAGGTCGCCCTGGAGGCGTTGCGCGGCGAGAAATCCGTCGCCGAGCTCAGCGCGAAGTATGCGGTGCACCAGACGCTGATCAACAAATGGAAACGCACATTAAGCGAACAGGCCGCGTCGGTTTTCGGGCGGGGCAGCATCAAGGACACCGGCGACATGGATCGTCTGGTTGATGACCTGTACAAACAGATCGGTCGCCTGAAGGTCAAGAACGACGTCCTGGCCACCCGGCTCCGATACCAGGTCGAGAGGAATGGATATCAGGTTGAGGGAGAAGATTGACCATCAGGGTCCTGAACATTAGAGCAGAAAATCCCGAGCGATCTGGTACAGATTGTGACGACGATTTGCTTGAAAAACAAATCATTATAGCATGTTGGGCGATTCAGAAATCACG
>JANQGN010000225.1 GCA_028277295.1 Rhodospira sp. | reverse complement strand
CAGGACCTGATCCTGGAACCGTTCGCCGGCGCCGCCTTCGGCTTCACGGTGGGCGAGTCCACCAGCCTGACCGCCAGCCAGCATTCCGGCGCCCTGGTGGGCATGATCCTGGTGGGCTTCCTGGCCAGCCGCCGGATGTTCGGCGGCGGCAGTCCGGCGGCCCTGAAGCTGTGGACCATCATCGGCTGCGGCGCCTCGGCCCTGTCGCTGCTTGGACTTGCGGCGGGCAGTCAACTCACCGAGATCTGGCCGCTGCGCCTGAACGTAATCCTGATGGGTGTCGCCACCGGCGCGTTCACCGTGGCCGCCGTCAGTTCCATGATGGGCCTGGCCGGGGCCGGAAAGAGCAACCGCGAGGGCATCCGCATGGGCGTGTGGGGCGCGGCCCAGGCCGTCGCCTTCGCCACTGGCAGTTTCGTCGGCACCTTGGCCGCGGATGCCTCGCGCCTGCTGCTGGACGAGGCGGCCAGCGCCTACGGGCTGGTGTTCGCCCTGGAAGGGGTCTTGTTCCTGCTGTCGGCGGTGCTGGCGGCGCGGGTTGGCGCGCCAGAGGACGCCGAGGGAGCGCCGACGCCCGTGCTGTCGGCCGTCGCCGAACAGGAGATGTCGGCCGCCTGAGCAAGGGCCGATACCGCGAGCAGCATCCGGCGCGCGCCCCGACACACCGGACGGCGCCCCGGCCGAAAACACAACGCGAATGGGGGAACAGGTCTTGGTGGAACCCATGGATACGGTGGATGTGATCGTCGTGGGCGGCGGGCCGGCGGGCGCCACCGCCGCGCTGGACTTGGCGCGCAAGGGCCGCGCGGTGATGGTGCTGGACCGCGAGGGGCGGCCCAAGCCCTGCGGCGGCGCCATTCCGCCGCGCGCCATGCGCGATTTCGAGATCCCCGAGTCGCGCCTCGTGACCACCGTCACGGGCGCGCGCATCATCTCGCCGACCGCCCGCAAGGTAGACATGCCCATCGGCAGCGGCTACGTGGGCATGGTGGACCGCAAGGACTTCGACCCCTGGCTGCGGGAACGCGCCGCCGAGGCGGGCGCCGACCGCCGCGCCGGAACCTACCTGCGCATCGAGCGCGAGGCCGACGGCCGCCCCATCGTTGTCTACAGGCCCAACGACAACGCCGAGACCGAGATCCGCGTGAAGGCGCGCGCGGTGATCGGCGCCGACGGCGCCCGCTCGGCGGTGGGCCGGCAGGAAATCCCCGAGTCCGAGTCCAAGCGGCTGGTGCACGCCTATCATGAGATCGTGCGCCGCCCGGCCCCGGACAGCGGCGCCGACTACCTGCCCGACCGCTGCGACGTGATCTATGATGGTGTCATTTCGCCCGATTTCTACGGCTGGGTGTTCCCCCATGGCGACACGGTCAGCGTCGGCATGGGCACGGCCATCAAGGGCTTCGACCTGCGCGGCGCCACCGCCGAGCTGCGCCGCCGCGCCGGCCTGACGGACGTGGAGACGCTGCGCCACGAGGGCGCCCCCATCCCCTTGAAGCCGCTGAAGAAATGGGACAACGGCAAGGACGTGCTGCTGGCCGGCGACGCCGCCGGATGCGTGGCGCCATCCTCGGGCGAGGGCATCTACTACGCCCTGGCCGGTGGGCGCATGGCCGCCGAGGCCGTCGATGAAATGCTGCGCACCGGCAAGGCCGGGGCCCTGGCCAATGCCCGCAAACAGTTCCTCAAGGACCATGGCCGGGTGTTCTGGATTCTCGGCATCATGCAGGACTTCTGGTACAAGAACGACAAGCGCCGCGAGCGTTTCGTGACCATCTGTGCTGATAAGGATGTGCAGCGCCTGACCTGGGAAGCCTACATGGAAAAGGCGTTGAAGCGAAAAAGCCCGATGGCGCATCTGCGCATCTTCCTGAAGGACACCGCCCATCTGCTGGGCCTTGTCAAACCCACATGAGGGTGACGAACCCATGACGACGACGACCGAAATCCTCGACACGGCCCCAGACGCCCGGCGGGGTCTGGGCGGCCCGTTGTGGAAGCCGATCCTGGTGGTTCTCCTGGTGGTGCTGGTGGTCGGTGGCGTGGGCGACCAGCTCACCGTGCTGGATGAGTGGTACGACGCCCTGCGGCAACCCTGGTTCAAGCCGCCGGACTGGCTCTTCCCCATCGGCTGGACGATCATCTATCTGTTTACGGGCACCTCGGCGGTGCTGGCCTGGCAGCGGGCGCCCTCCACCGGCTTGCGTGCCTGGCTGCTCTGGACCCACCTGGCCAGCGCCGTCATCAACATCCTCTGGAGCTTCCTGTTCTTTACCATGCAGCGGCCGGACTGGTCGCTGTACGAGGTGGCGGTGCTGTGGCTGTCGGTGGCCATGCTCACGGTGATCAGCTTCCGCTGCGACCGCACCGCCGGATGGCTGATGATGGTCTATCTGGCGTGGGTCACCTTCGCCGGCACCATGAACTGGGCCGTGGTCGACTTGAATGGCCCCTTCCCCATGGTTTCCGGCAGGTGATGCAATCCCTGTACGAGTCGGGCCGCGTCGCTGATCTGCTGTTGGTGCTGGTGGCGGTGGAGGCGGTGGGTCTGGCCTGGCTTCATCGCCGCGTCGGGCGGCCGGGCCTGCCCTGGGGCATTCTCCTGAACCTGCTGACTGGCGCCGCCCTGGTCGTGGCCCTGGGCGCGGCCTTGCGGGGCTGGGACTGGCCCTGGGTCGCCGCCGGCCTGGTGGCGGCCCTGATTGGGCACCTGGCGGACCTGACGTGGCGCTGGCGGTCGGCCTCCCGTCTCGCTCGCGAGCCGTCCGGACGGTCCTGATGACCGGCCCGTCGGCGCCCGTCCCCCCCCCGGAGGACGCTGTCCGCGCCCTGCATCGCCGCCTGTTCCAGAGCGGCCACGGCCAGATCTCCGAGGATGAGGCCGTGACCCTGGCCGGTCTGATCCGCCGCCGCCAGCCCCGTCGCGTGCTGGAGGTCGGCGTGGCCAGCGGTTTGTCGACCCTGGTGCTATACACCGCCCTCGGCGCGATACCGGCGACACCCGCCGGGTCCAGAGATACCCCGCGCCTCCTGGCCATGGACCTGGACGCCCGCTTCTATGCCGACGAGAGCCGGCCCACCGGCTGGCTGATCCTGGCGGAACACAGCGGCGCCATCCCCCCGGGCGTGCGCCTGGTCACCGGGGTGACCACCGTCGACCTGGCGGACCTGCCGGACGCGGCGGCGAACACCTTCGACCTGGCCTTCATCGACGCCGACCACAAGCACCCCTGGCCGACCCTGGACGCCCTCATGGTCTGGCCGCGCGTGGCCGAGGGGGGCCTGTTGCTGTGTCATGACCTGAGCCTGTTCCGCAAGCCGCGCTCGGCCCGCGGGGTGGGGCCAAAGATCCTCCGCGATCAGATGCCCGCGGAGCTGCGGGTGCACCCGGCCGAGGCCGGCGACAACCTGTTCGGACTCGTCAAGGCGATGACCGACCGCGCATGGGCGGCCCGCCTGAGCGACGCCTTGCTGATGCCCTGGACGGTGCGCCGGCTACCCGACGAGGCCCTGTCGACGCGGATCACGGCGCGATTGGCGACCGATTACCCGGAGACGCCCGTCGCCGATGCCTTCACCGAGGGCCGCCGCCGCGCCCAGGCCATGCGGGATGGGACGGGGTGAACGGATCAGAGCCGCCTCACGCCTCCGCGACGGCGAGGGCCGCCAGGTCCACGACGTGGACCGCGTGCCCCAGGCTGTCCAGGAAGCGGCGCAGGTCGGCGGTGCGGATCGACGTGGTCGCGGTGTTCACCAGCGGGTGATAGTTGGCGACCTCGGCGGCCATCATCGCCGCGTCCAGGATCACGGTCACGCGCCGGCCGGTGTCGTTGATCAGGGCCAGCGGCGTGACCGAACCCGGCTCCACCCCCAGCACCTCCATCAGCAGGTCGGCCTTGCCGAACGACAGCCGCCTGGCGCCCACGGTGTCCCCCAGACGCCGATGCAGGCGGTTGACGTCCACCGCCCGATCGTGGGGACACACCACCAGGAAGACCGCTCCCTTCGCGTCCTTCAGGAAAAGGTTCTTGCAGTGCACCCCGGGAATGGCGTCGTAGGTGGCGCGCGCCTGCTCCACGGTGTGCACGGGCGGATGCTCGGCGGTGGTGGTGGCGATGCCCAGCCGCTCAAGATACGAGAACAGGGGGGCACAGACGGCAGGCAGGGGCATGATGATCGGGCCTCGTGTCAAGAACCCCGCGCCGCGCGGGACCGCCGCAGCAAAAGGGAGCTGGTCACCACGCTGACACTGGACAACGCCATCGCCGCCCCGGCCATGGCCGGGGTCAGCAGTCCCAGCGCGGCGGCCGGCACGGCCGCTACGTTGTAAACAAAGGCCCACAGCAGATTCAACCGGATGCGGTCATAGGTGGCCCGCGATAGCCCCAAGGCCACGGTGAGAAGGGCCGGGTCCCCGCGCATGAGGGTGATGCCGGCGGTGTGCATGGCCACGTCGGTACCCGTTCCCATGGCCACGCCGACGTCGGCGGCGGCCAGGGCGGGGGCGTCGTTGAGACCGTCGCCGACCATGGCCACCACCCCGCCCTGGGCGCGTAGGCCCTCGATCACCCGGGCCTTATCCTCGGGCAGCACCTCCGCGCGCACGTCCTCGATCCCCAGGCTCACCGCCACCGACCGCGCGACGGACCAGGAATCCCCTGTCAGAACCACCGGCCGCACGGCCATTTCCCTCAATCGGTCCACGACCGCCCTGGCCCCACCCTTGATGGGGTCGGCAAGGGCCAGCAGCCCCATCACCGGGCCGTCGGGGTCGGCCACCCAGATCACGGTGCGTCCTCCCCGCTCCAGGGCCTCGGCGCGACGATCGACCGCATCGCCCTCCCGCGCCCGGCCGGCCTCCAGCATCAGCCGGCGCGACCCGATCAGCAGCGACCGGCCCTCGACCATGGCCACCACGCCGCGCCCGGGCCGGGCCTGAAACTCGGAGACCGGCCGCAAGGGCAGGCCGCGTGCCTCGGCGGCCGCCAGCAGCGCCCGGGCGAGCACGTGCTCGCTGCCTTGCTGGGCGCTGGCCACCAGGCTCAGCAGGCGGCCTTCATCGAGATGCGGCTCCAACACGGCCACCTCGACCAGCGCCGGCCGACCCTCGGTGAGCGTGCCGGTCTTGTCGAACACCACCGTGTCGGCGTGATGGGCGCGTTCCAGCGCGGCGGCGTCCTTGATGAGCACGCCGCGCCGCGCCGCCAGGCCGGTGCCCACCATGATGGCCGTCGGCGTCGCCAGCCCCAGCGCACAGGGGCAGGCCACGACCAGCACCGACACGGCGGCCACGAAGCCGGCCTCGGCGTCCCCGGCCAGACCCCACCAGGCAACGAAGGTCAGCGCCGCCACCGCCACGATGACCGGCACGAACACCGCCGCCACCTGGTCCACCAGGCGTTGCACGGGGGCCTTGCTGGCCTGGGCGTCCTCCACCAGCCGAATGATGCGGGTGAGCGTGCCCTGTCCACCGGGGCTGGTGGCGCGCACCCGCAACAGTCCGCCGCCGTTGATGGCCCCGCCGATGACCGGCTCGCCGGGACCGCGCGCCACTGGCAGGCTCTCGCCGGTCACCAGGCTTTCGTCGATCTCGCTCTCGCCCTCCAGGATCGTGCCGTCCACCGGCAGGCTCTCGCCCGGCCGGACGAGCACGACGGCGCCGACAATCACCTCGGCCAAAGAGACCTCTTCGGTGCCGCCGTCGCCGCGCTCGACGCGGGCCACGTCGGGGCGCAGGCGCATCAACGACCGGATGGCCGCCGCCGCCGATCCCTTGGCCCGCCCCTCCAGCAGCTTGCCCAGCAGCACCAGGGTAATGACCACCGCCGCGCCCTCGAAATAGAGGCCCTGGCCGGCCTGCCCCGTCAGCACGCGGACGGCGCTGAGCAGGTAGGCGGCGGAGGTGCCCAGGGCGACCAGCACATCCATGGTGCCGGCGCCGGCGCGCAGGCTCGCCCAGGCGCCCGCGTAGAACCGGCGGCCGGCGAAAAACTGCACCGGTGTGGCCAGCGCCAGCGCCAGCCACGGCGACAGATGGAACGGCAGCCCGGCCCACATCGCGATCATCTCGGCCAGCAGCGGCAGCGTGAACACCATGCCCACCACCAGATCGATCCGGTCGCGGCGGTCGCCGCGTCCCGCCATGTCGAGACGATCGGCGGCGCCGGCCCCGGCCTCGGGTTCGGCCTGGCGCGCATCAAAGCCGGCCTTGCGCACAACGGCGATCAACGCGTCCACGGTGGGGCCATCGCCCTCCACCTCCACCCGCGCCTGCTCGGTCGCCAGGTTCACGCGCGCGGCGCGCACGCCCGAAGGCCGCGCCAACACCCGCTCCAGGCGGCCAGAGCACGCGGCACAGGTCATGCCGGAAATCTGCAGGTCAATGGTGTGGACGGTGGCGGTTCGGTCGGATGGCGTGGTGTCCATGTCATCTCCTGGCCGCGATCTCGTGATCCCGATTGCCCCGATCCCCCGCCCAAAGGCCAACGGTCGCCAAACGCGCCGTCGAAGGCCATGCGAGGACGTGGATCAGCGCACCCTGGCGGACGGCTCACCCTTTTTGCGCCGCCGGTCCTAAGGTGGAGACAATGGGACCATCCGTCCAGCGGCGATACCCATTGGTTATGGAATGAATGGCCCAATGGAATTTTACCCGACCATTTTACTGGGTCATTGTGGTCCTGTGGCGGGGACGTCCGGCGCGGACGCCCCCGCCGCCAACACGGAGGTGTCCACGCCCCGAGTCCAGACCCCCATCCACGTATCCAGGAGACACACCTCATGAAGAGCACCGAGACCCTGACCCTCGCCGCCGCCGCCATGGCCGCCGCCGTCGCCCTGTCCGCGCCGACCGGCGCCGCCGCGGCCGACATGGAAAAGTGCTACGGCGTCGTGAAGGCCGGTCAAAACGACTGCGCCACGGCTTCCTCGTCCTGCGCCGGCACGTCCAAGGTGGACGGCCAGGGTGACGCCTTCATCGCCGTTCCAGCGGGCACCTGCGACAAGCTGGTGGGTGGCAGCACCGAACCGAAGTCGAGCTGACGCGCGGACGGCTCGGAAAACGGGTTCCGGCGGGGCGCCGGCCGCGCGCCCCGTCCCGCCGGTTCCCGTGCTCACCAGGGCCTGTCTCAGCTCTCCCCGATGGCGGAGGTCCCGCGTCATGACCCACCTCTCCGGTCCACCCCAGGCGACGCCCAGGGGCGCCGTCCCCCTCTGTGGGCAATCGGGTCCGGACACATTGGCCGACACGGCCATGGGTGTTGGCCTCAAGTCCGCGCACATCGTCGAGTTGCGGACCCATCCCGGCCCGGTGTCCTGGGTGGAGGTGCACGCCGAAAACGCCATGCAGGCGGGCGGCCCGCGCCGGCACGCCCTGGAAGCCGTGCGCCGCGACCATCCGATGTCGGTGCATGGGGTGGGTCTGTCCCTCGGTGGCGCCGAGGGCCTGGACCGGTCCCACCTGGCGCGGCTGCGCCGGGTGGTGGACCGCTATCAGCCGGCCCTGGTCTCCGAGCACCTGGCCTGGTGCGGCACGCGTGGCGCCTATCTGAACGACCTGCTGCCCCTGCCCTATACCGATGAGGCGCTGGATCTCGTCTCCCGCCACGTGGACCAGACCCAGGAGGCGCTGGGCCGGCCGATTCTGGTCGAAAACCCGTCACGCTACCTGGCCTTTGTCGAGGCCGATTATGACGAGCCCGCTTTCCTGAGCGCCCTGGTCAGGCGGACCGGCTGCGGGTTGCTGCTGGATGTGAACAACATCGTCGTCAGCGCCCACAATCTGTCGTTCGACCCCCTGGCCTATCTGGACGCCCTGCCGCTGGCGACCGTCGGCGAGATTCATGTGGCCGGTCATGCCGTGCGCGCCGTGGACGGTGTCGAAATCCGCATCGACGACCACGGCTCGCCCGCGCCCGACGAGGTCCTGGCCCTTTACACCGAGACGCTGCGCCGCGCCGGTCCGCGCCCGACCCTTCTGGAGCGGGACACCAACATTCCACCCTGGGCCGAGTTGGTGGCCGAGGCCGGGCGCGTAAGCGCTCTTCTGACGGCGGCGGCAACCGACCGCGCCGCCGGGATCGCGGAGGACTAGGGCATGACGCACGCGCCATCCCTGGCCGCCCTTCAGGCCGCCATCCGCGACACGGTGCTGGGCGCAGACGACCATGGGCCGGCCGCCGAGGTGGGTATCGCCGGCCTGGGTCTGACGCCGGCACAGCGCCTGGCCATCCATCGCAACACAACGCACATCACGCTGATCGAGGCGTTGGGCGACAATCTTCCGGTGGTCAAGGCGCTGGTGGGCGAGGCGTTCTTCGCCCAGGCGGCGCGCGCTTTCCTGCGCGCTCACCCGCCCACCTCACCGATTCTCGCCTACTGGGGCGAGGGGTTCGCCGACTTTCTAACGTCCTATGCGCCGGCCGCCGATCATCCCTACCTGCCCGACGTGGCCCGCCTGGAAATGGCACGCCTGAGCGCGCTGGACGCCGCCGACGCCACGTCCTTGGCGCCGGATGCCCTGGCGCGCCTTCCGGCCGATCAACTGCCACGCGCCCGGTGCGCCGTCCACCCGTCGTTCCGCTTCGTGGTGTCCGCCTGGCCGGTCGACCGTATCTGGGCCATGCATCAACCCGACTGGCCCAGCAACGGCACCGTGTCGCTGGCCGAGGGCGGCGCCACGGTGCTAATTGGCCGCCCAGACGAGACGGTGCTGATGCGCCGCGCGGACCAGGGCACGCTTTCGCTGCTGTTCGCGCTGAGCATGGGCCACCCCCTGAAGACCGCCGCGCACGCCGCCGCGCGCACGGATCCGGCCTTCGATATGGCCTGGGCCCTGACCCGCATCCTGTCCCTGGGGCTGTTGACCGAGGTCACGGTCCCATCCGCCGCCCCGCACGACAACCCTTCGGAGGAGCACCCGACATGACCGCCGAGACGACACCCGCGGAGACCACGGCGCCCGACCGGCCGGCGGGCGGCGGCGCCTTGGGTTGGGTCACGACCCTGACGGAGGGCGTTCCCCTCTGGGTGATTGGGCTGTTCGCCCGCATCGGCGTCGCCGGGGTCTTCTTCCGCTCCGGCCAGAACAAGGTCTCGGGGTGGGAGATCACGCCCTCCACCTATTTCCTGTTCCAGGAAGAATACAAGGTGCCGCTGTTGCCGCCGGAGTTGGCCGCGCAAACCGCGACACTCACCGAACACGTGTTGCCCGTGCTGTTGGTGCTGGGCTTGGCCACCCGGCTGTCGGCGCTGGGGCTTCTGGGAATGACGATCGTCATCCAGATCTTCGTCTATCCGAACAGCTGGCCGGATCATGCCTTGTGGGCCACGGCCCTGTTGCTGCTGGTGCTGCGGGGCCCGGGGCCGCTGTCGCTGGACCACCTCCTGGGGCGGCAGATCGCGCGGGGACGCTGACCAGAACAGGCTTGGAGCCGAAAGACGAGGCCGACGTGGGTCACCGGACTGGGGTGATCGATCCCATCGGCCTCTCGCCACCCCTCTCCCCGGTCATCTCGGTCGGCCTGGGAACAGGGGGTCGCCGGCCGCGGTCAGTGGCGGTCACGCGAACGGGGCGGGTCCCGATGGGACCCGCCCCAAGACGTTCGGGCACCGGCCAAACGGTGCCGTTACGCGGCCTGCGTCTCGCCGTGCTCCAGCGCGCTCGGGCCGGTGGCTCCGGCGGCGATGGCGATCTTACGCGGCTTCTTCTCGTCCGGAACGATCCGCTCCAGGTTCACATGCAGCAGGCCATTCTCGAGGCTGGCGCCCTGGACCTTGATATGATCGGCCAGTTCAAACTTGCGCTCGAAGGCACGGCCGGCAATGCCGCGATGCAGGATCTGGGCGGCCGGCTGGTCACGCTCCATGCGGCCGGAGATCACCAGCGTGGAGTCGTGCAGGGTGACATCCAGGTCCTCCGGCGCGAAGCCGGCCACGGCCATGGTGATGCGATAACCGTTCTCGGACACCTTCTCGATATTGTAGGGCGGGTAGGCGGTGGCCTGGTCGTCCACGCGGTTGGCCGCGTCGAGCAGACGGCTCACATTGTCGAAGCCGATGGCGAAGCGATGCAGCGGGCTCAGGTCGAAGGTACGCATGGTCAAAGTCCTCCTAGAGAAGCGACTTCAGGACAGGGGGGACGCATCCCGTGGATCGCGTCCCGGCGTGGACCGGGGTGGGCCGGTAATCCGAGGCACCAGCCCCCGGCGTCTCGTCCGGCCCCCGTTCGGGCGACCGGACACCATCGATCTGGGTTGGACACCGACCGCGCGCAACAAAAATCGCGCAGGCCCCAAACACGCCCCGCCGGCGCCGGTCCCACGGCTCCTGACCAATGACGGGCCATGGCCCTGGGCGCTCGCTACATCTCCTGCAAGGCTTCCAGGGACTCCGGCAGGATCTGGCCGCCGTCGACGACCAGCGCCTGACCGGTGACATAGCCGGCCTCGTCGGAGGCGAAGAACAGGGCGGCGTTGGCGATATCCTCGACCGAGCCGAGACGCTTGAGCGGGATCGAGGCCGCCATGGTGGCCAGATACTCCTCGCCCAGGTCGGCCAGCCCCTCGGTGTAGACGTTGCCCGGCTTCACGGCGTTGATGGTGGTGTTGTAGCGGGCCAGCTCGATGGCCGCCGTCTTGAGGAACCCAAGCTGGCCGGCCTTGGAGGCGCCGTAGTGGGTCCAGCCGGGAAAACCCGTCACCGGCCCGGTGATCGACGAGGTCACCACCACGCGCCCACGCCCGGCCTTCTCGAACCAGGGGATGCAGGCCTTCACGCACAGGAAGGTACTTTTCAGGTTGGTGGTCATCACGTGGTCCCACTCGGCCGGGTCCATGTCCACCATCTTGGCCTGGGGAAAGACTCCGGCGTTGGAGCACAGGATGTCCACTCCGCCGAAGGCCGTCGCGGTCGCGTCCACCGTCGCCTGGACCTGCGCCCAGTCGGACACATCGCACAGGGACATCTCGGCGATGCCACCCGCCGCCCGGATCTCCTCGACCGTCGCCCGCGCCTCGGCCTCGCCCCGGGCCACCACCATCACCCTGGCGCCGTTGCGCGCGAAGACACGGGCGATCCCCTTGCCGATGCCCTTCGAGGCTCCGGTAATGATGCAGCTTCGCCCCTCGATCGTGGTCAACATGGCACACCTTCCCTCTTCCCGTGATGCGTTTGCTTCGGGTTTGGCGCGGATGGCGCCGTGATCAGCCGGCACCGCCGCCACGCCAGCGGCGCAGGACCGCCGGCACCAGCAGCCCCACGGCGACCAGCGCGACGGATGCCAGAACCGTCAGGATGCCCACGGTGGGGACCAGCGGGGAGTATCCCGACACCATCTTGGCGTAGAGCCATTCGGGCAGCGTGGAATCCGCGCCGGTGGTGAACAAGGATAGCGGGAAGTTCCCCCAGCTCAACAGGAAGGCGAACAGACCCGCCGAGATCACCCCCGGCATCAGCAGCGGAATGGTGATGTCGCGCAGGATCTGGATCGTGGAGCAGCCCATGTCGCGGGCGGCCTCCTCCAGCGTCGGGTCGAAGCTATAGGCGCGGATGGCGATGATCAGGGTGGCGATGGGCGAGATCCACACCAGATGGGCCACCACCGCCGTGTGCCAGGATGGCACCACGCCCAGGGCGTTGAACCACATCAGCAGCGCCAGCCCCAGCACCGCCTGGGGGAAGAAGATGGGCAGCAGGATCAGCTTCTGGAACAGGCCCCGAAAGCGCCAGTGGTAGCGCGCGAAGGCCAGGGCACCGAAGAAGCCCACCACCATGCTGATGACGGTGACCAGCCCGGCCACCTTCAGCGACAGGATCAGCAGTGTCTGCACGGTGTCGCTGGCCACGGCCTCGGCGTACCAGCCGGTGTCGTAGCGGCGGATGGGGAAGGTCAGGTAGCGCGCCTTGGAGATGGAGGCGAAGCCGACGGCCACCAGCGGCAGATAGAGGAACGCCAGGATCAGCAGGCCGTATCCCAGGAATCCCGCGCGGGAGAGGGCGGAGGGATGCATCAGCGGCGCCTCCCCATGAGGGCGTCCAGATCGACGCGGGTCACCCCAACGACGGCGATGGCGCCCACGATGGCGATCAGCACCATGGCCAGGGCCGACCCCAGCGGCCAGTTCTGCCCGTAGGTGAAGGCCGTCTCCACCTCGTCGGCGATGACGATCACCGCCTGCCCGCCCAGCAACTTGGACTCGGCGATGGCCCCGGCCGCCAGCACGAAGGTCAGCAGGCAGCCAACGACGATGCCCGGCGCGGCCAAGGGCAGGTCGATTTCCCAGAGGATGCGTTTTCGGGTCGCCCCCAGGTCGGCGGCGGCCTGGCGCGCGTCGTCCGGCACCATGGCGATGCCCTGGGCCAGCGGGAACAGCATGAACGGCAGATAGACGTAGACCAGGCCGAAGATGATGACCGGCACGTTGTACAGCAGGCCGTCGAAGCCGATACCCGTCCAGTGGCGAACGTACCCCTCGATCAGGCCCCCCTTCATCAGGGTCAACACCCAGCCGAACAGGCGGATGTTCTCCGAGACGAACAGCGTCATCACCACCCCGATCGTCAGGACCAGGGTGAAGCGCCGGTAGACCTTGGCCATCGCGTAGGCCAGCGGCCAGCAGATCACGAACAGAATGGCGGTCGAGGCCAGCGCCATGCCCAGGGACCACGCCAGCGATTTCCAGTACCCCTGGCGCAGGATCTCCCCGTAGGCGGAGACATCGGGCCAGTGCCACAGGTCGAAGACCTTGGGCGGCATGACGGAGAACGCGGCCACCACCAGCATGGGCACCAGGAAGGTCAGGCCCAGCAGGACCAGCATCGGCGTGGCGGCCAGGGCGCCAAGGCGGCTGTTAAGACGGTCCATCGCGCGTCCCTCCCCTACTCGCCTTGGATGAGGTGGCAGCGGTCCAGTGACCAGGCCAGAGTCACCGGCTCGCCCAGCGGGCCGTCGTGGCGTCCCTCCCGCGATGTCTCCACGGTCAGCCGCTGGCCGGTCTCGCTTTCCACCTCGTACTGGAACCGGGAGCCGAGGTTGAGTTCGCCCCGCAGGTGGCCGCGCGCCATCATGTCGCCGCCGCGCCCGTTGCCGGCGCCCACAAACCAGACGTTCTCGGGCCGCACCATCAGCGTACCGGTCTCGGCGGCGGCCAGGCCCAGGCGCGGCCCCACGTCGGGCGTCAGGTCCATGCCCTCGGCGAGGACCCCGCCACCCTCGTCGGCGCGCACCGAGAACAGGTTCACCTCGCCCATGAACTCGGCCACGAAGCGGCTGATCGGGCGGTTGTAGATTTCGTCGGCCGGCGCGACCTGCTCGAACCGGCCCGCGCGCATGATGGCGATGCGGTCGGACATCGCCATCGCCTCTTCCAGGCTGTGGGTGATGTAGACGAAGGTCTTGCCGGTGCGGACATGAAGGTCCTTGAGTTCCTTCTCCAGCGTCTTGCGCAACCGATAGTCCAGGGCCGACAGGGGCTCGTCGAAGAACAGGATGTCCGGGTCGAAGGCCAGCGCCCGGGCCAGGGCGATGCGCTGGCGCTCGCCACCGGAACACTGATGGACACGCCGGTTGTAATAGGCGCGCGGCAGCCGCAGCAGATCCAGCAGCTCCAGCGCGCGCGCATGCCGCTGGTCCTTGCCGACACCTTGGATTTTAAGGGGAAACTCAATGTTCCGCCCCACCGTCATGTGGGGAAACAGGGCCAGGGACTGGAACACCATGCAGGTGGGGCGCTTGTTCGCCGGCACCATGTCGATGCGCTTGCCACGCAACCAGATGGTCCCGTCCGTGGGTTCGTCCATGCCCACGAACAGGCGGATCAGCGTTGTCTTGCCGCTGCCCGAGGGGCCGACAATGGCCAGGAACTCGCCGTCCCGCACCTTGAGGTCAAGGCTGTGCAGGGCGGTGAAATCGCCGAAGCGCTTGTGGAGACCGGCAATTTCCAGGACTGTCTTGTTTGTCATTCACGCAGGGTCCCCGATCGGCCATGGCGTAACATTGGGCATCGTCGGTCCTGGCGCGCGGTGCCGCGCCAGGGTCCCGGACACGCGCGCGAGACACGCGGGTCGGGCCTGACGCGGCCACGCGCCGGGCACGCGGGACGAGGGCTAGCCCCTCTTGGCGGCGTTGTAGAGGGTGGACAAGTCATCATAGGACGCGACAACGTCGTACTCGACGGAGCGGTCCATTTCCTCTTGCAGTGAGTCCCACTGGATGGCGTCGAGCTCGTCCTCGTCCCACAGGGCGAACACATCCGGGTCGCCCATCTGCGCGACCGGATTGTAGGTGCCCTCGGCGAAACCGACCGCCTTGCAGATCTCGGGCTTCTGCACGAACGCCAGGAAGTCCGCCGCCAAGGCGCTGGGATCGGGGTTGTTCACCACGGAGGTCAGTTCGATCCACACCACGCCACCCTTGCCGTTCACCGGACCCGAGGCCGGCGTGATGGCGCGAATGTTGTTGAGCCCGTCCAGGCGCGCCGGGCTGGCGGTGTAGGTGCCGCCTGTGAAATAGGCGTCGATCTCACCGTTGATCAGCGCGGTGTTCATGGCGACCAGATCGTCCGACCGCAGGCGGGCGCCGCCAAAAATGGCGGATGCCGTGCCCCGGAACACCTCAAGCCCGGCCTCGTCCATGGGCTCGAACGGGTTCTGGTCCCCGGTCAGGCACATATGGATGATGTTCCAGTTGTCGTAGGTCAGGATGCCGTAACGGCCCTTCAGGGCCGGATCCAGGAACAGCTTCCAGCCCTGCTCCTCGGCGGTGGCCCGGCTGATCTTGTCGGTGTTGACGACGAAGGAGAACGGGCCGTAGCGCTGCGG
>JANQGN010000117.1 GCA_028277295.1 Rhodospira sp. | reverse complement strand
CCGGCGATGGTGTCGTAGCCCTCGGGCAAGGTGGTGATGAACTCGTGAGCCTGGGCCGCGCGGGCGGCGGCCTCCACCTCGTCCTGGCTGGCCCCGGGCTTGGCCATGCGGATGTTGTTGGCGATGCTGTCGTGGAACAGGAAGGTGTCCTGGAACACGAACGAGACATGGCGCATCAGGACATCCGTCGCGCAGTCGCGCACATCCATGCCGCCAACCCTCACGACGCCGCCGTCCACGTCCCAGAAGCGGGGGATCAGCCGCGCGACCGTGCTCTTGCCGGCGCCCGAGGGGCCGACAAGGGCGGTCACGGTGCCCGGCGCGACCGTGAAGGAGACATCCTCCAGGGCGGCGTCGATGCGGTCTGGATAGCGGAAGCGCACGCCCTCGAACACCACCGAGGCGTCCCGGGGTGTTCCCGGCCGGCTGGGCTCCGGCAGCGCTGGCACCGCCAGCACGTCCTGCACCCGCAGGGCACCCGCCCGGGCCTTGCGGATGAACTCGTTCATCCACATCAGCGGGATCAGGGCATCGGCGACCCCGGTGCTCAGCATCAGCACGGCCACCAGCACGGGGAAGCTGACCACGCCCATCGTGTGCAGCACGACGCCCACGACCGAGACGGCCATCAGGGTCGGCATGGGGCTGAGTACCGCCATGGCGATTCGGGCGGCCAAACTGCTCTTGATGATCCAGTCCCGGAAGACGTCGCGGTAGCTCACCAGGCCGGCGTTGTAGCGCCGGAAGGAGGCGCTGCCGCCGTCGAACAGCCGGACAACCGCCATCGCCTGCACGAACTCGATGACCGCCGACTGGATAGCCTCACGGGCCGCGTCATAGCGCCGTCGCAACGAGGCATAGTCGCGCATGGCCAGGTTCATCGCGACCATGCCGGCAATGAACACGCCCAGCGCCACCAGCGCCAGGTGCCAGTCAATCACGAACAACAGCACCAGGGTCGCGATGGGGGCCGTGACGTTGCGCCCGAACAGCGGCGTCGAGTCCGCGACGAACGCATGCAGGCTCTTGACGTCGTCCTGAAGGGTCTTGGTCAGGGCGCCCGTGCCGGTGGTGATGACATAGCCCAGGGGCACGCGCGCCAGATGGCTGGTCAGATCGGTGCGCAGCCGCACTTCCAGCTTAAAGGCGCCCAGGTGAGAGACGACGAAGGCGAAGGTGCGCAGCAGGAAACTCGCGCAGATCAGCCCCGCGGCCAGTCCCCCAAAGGCCCAGGGTCCCCAGGGCTCCATGCCTGGCAACGCGACCTGGCCACCGCGCAGGCACTCCAGAACGGCCGCCAATGCCGCCACGGCGGTCACCGCGCAGACCATGCCCAGGCCGCCCAGAGCCATGGCCGTCCAGATGGTCAGCCGGACCGGCCCGATGATGGCCCACAGGCCGCCGCCGGGGGCACCGGCCGCGTGTTTCTTTGGTGCCGGAGGCGCGGAACCAGCAGCGGACGCCAAGTCCGCGTTGGAAACAGTATCCATCGTAAGGCGTTCCTTTAATGGGTCTCGGCCGTCTGCGGCAAACGCGGGGTAGCCTGCGCCGGGCCGCGCCCTGCCGGCCGATACAAGAACGGCGCGCAAAGGGCCGAGAGAGCGGCGACACCGCCGGCGACCACGACGGTTCCCGGATAGCCAAGCACGGCGGCGAACTGGTAGGCGGAGACCCCGGCCAGGGTCGCGACCATGGTGTAAAGGCTGTACTGCACCGTGAAATCAGTGCCGGCGTGGGCCGGGGCAACCCGGTCCATCATCAGGGTCGTCATGATGGTGACCATCGGGCTGAACAGCAGGAACATGACGGTCAGCGGCAACAACACCGCCCACGTCCCGGTGTGTCCAGAGGCCGGTATCAGGAAGAGCAGGACCACGACGACTTGCATCATCGCGCCGCCAAAGAGGACCCTCTTGCGGCCCAGTCGCTGGATGAGCCATCCCGCGCCCAACGCGGCGCTCATGCCAATCAATGCGCCGACCACGTTGAGCGTGAAGCCGATCCGCTCGGGCGACCATCCGGCATCCACCAACATTGGCGTGGTCAGGTAGTACACCGTCGCCAATCCGAAGGGGTAGAGCAGCAGCATGACGAACCAGCCGCCGCCGCCCGGCTGGCGCCAGACCTCCACCAAGCGCCGGCTGTGCGCCCAAAGCCTTTTGCGCTGCGAGCCCTGTTGCGATCCCCCTGCGCCCCTCAGCCGGGGTTCGCGAAAAACGATCAGTTGCGCCAGCGGCGCAAGAACCCCGACGGCCAGCACCACCATGCAACCCTGCCAGCCAATGTGCGGATAGAGCATCAGCACGCCGCCGCCGCCAATCATGTTGCCCATCAGCCCGCTGCCAGCCTGCAAGCCGTTGCCGACCCCCCGCCTGTCGGGAGGCAGCATGCGGCAGGCCAGGGCATCGGCGGCGATATCCTGGGTCGCACAAAGGACGGCCACCAGGGCACACAGTCCAAAGACAATGGGGAAGTCGGCGACGGGATCGAACAGGCCGATGACCAGAAGGGTGGCCACCACGCCGATCTGCATCAAGATAAGCCAGCCGCGATAGTGGCCGAGGCGTCCGAAGCTCAACCAGTCCACCAGCGGTGCCCAGAGCACCTTGGCGACCCAGATCAACCCCAACAAGGGGATGATGCCGACCTGGTCGAGCGACGCGCCTCCGCCCCGGAGA
The DNA here is from genome assembly GCA_028277295.1 of Rhodospira sp. GTDB lineage: Bacteria > Pseudomonadota > Alphaproteobacteria > Rhodospirillales > Rhodospirillaceae > Rhodospira. The sequence continues at coordinate 4,735 of JANQGN010000117.1, read as the reverse complement.
ATGACCACCAGAGCGATATAGAAGAATCCCAGCGCCAGGAACTGGGTAACGTACAGGCTGCCCAGAAGAGCCCAGCGCGCCGGCGTCATGGGCCCGAAGGTTCCCTCGCGGGGTGTTGCGTCAGGCATGACGCTGCCCGAAGCGGATACGGGCGATGCCGGGCGCATGACGCCACATCACGGGGGCGACCGTCCAGGTGCCGTACAACCACTTTCTGAAGCCACGTGGCCAGAAGAACGGAAGGCGGCGGTACTCCGCCAGATCCGGCACCCAGGCACGCAACGTCGGTTCGATCTCGTCGATGTTGATGCCCCAGGGCATGCGCGGCGCGCAATAGTGTGGCGTCTTCTTAAAGCCGCGCAGGGTCTTTTTGGAAAACCAGCGCGGAATGTGATCGAAGGCGAACCAGGCGCCGGGGAACCGGCTCGCCATGTCGCGCAGTAGCGCCGCCACGTCGGCCTCGTCGAAGTACATCAGCAGGCCCTGGGCCGTGATGTAGATGGCCCGGTCGGATGGGATGGCGTCGAACCAGACGCGATCCAGCGCGCTCACGGCAATATGCTGGTGCCGCTCGTCGGGTGCCATGAACCGCTCGCGAATGGCGATGGCGTCGGGAACATCGACCGAGATCCAAAGCGCCCGGTCGTTGTCGACGCGGAAGCGTTGTGTTTCCAGTCCCTCGCCCAGATTGACGATGACACCGTCAGGATGGGCCGCGAGAAACGGCCGCAGTTCTGAGTCGAACACGGCCGATCGTACCCCGTGCGACGGGTCGGCGGGGCCGAAGGACCGAACGAAGTCGTAGCTCAGGCTGCGGTAGATGCGCAACGCCGTTTCGTCCCGGATCACGCCGTCGGGGCGCGCCGCTTCCGAGGCCCTGTTGTGCAGGGTCCACAGCATGGTTTCCGGGACATCGGTCAGGGAGACCGCGATTTCCGTCATCGTGTGTGCCCCTTGATAAGAAGTCGTAGCTGGCGCCGAGGACGAAGCCGCGGCGTCATGGGTCCGAAGGTTCCCGCCGCGGGGGATGTCGGCTCAGGCATCGCGCGGTCCGAAGCGCACGCGTGTGAGTCCGTAGGCGTGGCGCCAGGTGTATGGCGCGATGGCCCAGACGCTGACGAACCATCGCATGACCCCGCGCGGGAAGCGGAATGGCAGGCGCCGAACCTCGGCCAGATCGGGCACCCAGTCCCTTAGCGTCGGCTCCAGGTCGTCGATGTTGATGCCCCAGGGCCCGGGCGGCGTCGTGTAGTGCTTGGTGAGTCGGTATCCCCGGCCGAATTTGCGCGACAACCATCGCGGGATGTGGTCGAAGGCGAACCAGGCGCCGGGGAAGCGCGCCGCCATGTCGCGGAACAGGGCCGCCACGTCCTCGGCCTTGAAGTACATCAACAGCCCCTGGGCGGTGATGTACACGGGCCGGTCGCGGGGCACCGCATCGAACCAGGCGCGGTCCAGGGCACTCACCGGCAGGTGGATATGCCGCTCATCCGGTGTGATGAAGCGCTCACGCATAGCCATCGCCTCGGGCAGGTCCACCGAGATCCAAAGCGCCTCGTCTCCGGCCACCCGGAAGCGCTGGGTCTCCAGGCCCTCGCCCAGGTTCACCACGACGCCTCTGGGGTGGGCATCAAGGAAAGCGCGTACCTCCGTATCGAACACGGCGGATCGAACACCGTGGCTGGCATTGGGTTTGCCGAAGGAGCGCGCGTAGTCGTAGTCCAGACTGCGATAGATGCTCAGCGCCATCTCATCTCGCAGCACCCCGTCAGGGCGCGCCGCCTCCGACGCTCGGTTGTGCAGGGTCCATAGCATGGTTTCCGGGACATCGGTCAGAGTGACTGTCACGGTATTGTCCGTCGTCATCGCCGGGGTCTCCTCGATCCTAGAACGCGATCCTAGAACGCGATCCTAGAGCATGTTGCGCGATTTCTGAATCGCCCAACATGCTCTAACAATTTGTTTTTCAAGCAAATCGTCCCCAAAAGATCTTCCAGGGCGATCTGTGCCAGATCGCTCGGGATTTGCTCTAGAAGTAGTACGCCGCGCCGATAACGAACGAGCGTCCGCGTGCCGGACCGCCGGCGGTCGCGGGCGAGCCACCTGGCACCATCGCCGGTAGATAATAGGCGTACAAGTCGTATCTCTCATCGAGTAGATTGTCTGCTCGGAAGTAAACCTCTGCGTTGTCCGTGGACAAACCAAGGCGGAGATCGAGCTTGTGATACGAGTCCAGATCGAAGTCGTTCTCCACGTTGGCGGCACGCTCACCGACGTATTGATTTTGGATCGTGCTGGTCAGGATCGGATCGTTGAAGACCAGAAAGTCGGGCAGGTCCAATTCGTGGGTCAGGGACAGAGTCCACCCCCATTCCGGGACGCCCGGCACCGTGTTACCCGTGCTGACCGATACGCCGGAACTGGCCGGAACGCCCGTGATCTTGGCGTCCGTATAGGCGAGCGCGCCGCCCAGCGTAAAACCATGACCAAGGCGCCACGAGGCATCTACCTCGATCCCCTTGCTTTCGGTATCGAAGTTCCGGGGCGACGTCGCAAAGGTTGCGGTATCGAAGACCAACAGGTGATCGTCGCGGGTCGTGTTCCAGAAAACGGCGCCATTGACGGTGAGATCACCGTCCAGAAAATCGGACTTCATGCCCAATTCGTAGCTGTCGACGATCGCCGCGGCGTAGGGCTCGTCCGGCAACCCCATGGCGATATTCGAGCCGAAGTCTCCCCAGCCGCCTGACTTGTAGCCCCGGGCGTAGGCGCCGTGGACGGTGACGTCAGGTGTAACGGTGTACCCGAAGGCCAGTCGGCCGGTGGTGTAGTCGTCGTGCAGCGACTGCTTGTCGGTCGACACCCGCAAGGGGCTGGGATTGGTGTCCGTGGCCCGCCATTCCGCGCTATATGTCTTGTACTCCCAGGTGTGCCGTGCTCCGACCGTCACTTTGAGGGATTGGGTGACAGGAACGGTGATCTCGCCGAAAAGGGCATAGCTTTCGGCGGAGAAGTCGCGATCGGAGTCCGCATTGAAGGGGTTCATCGGGAAGAACGAGTCGAATGCTCGGCGTTCGTCGAACGTCCAGTCGGTGCGGAAGTAATTCGCGCCGCCAACCCAGAAGACCTCATCCTCTGGGCGGGAGGACAGGCGGATTTCCTGATTGTAGGCGTTTCGCTGCGAGAGGTAGGTCCGGCTGGAGTCCGGCGCGAAGCCGACCAGGGACTCGTACAGGCGGCCCTCGTAGAACGGTCCCTTGGTGATGGCGTCAACGAGCGTGTAGCCGCTGAACACGGTCGCCACCGCGAACGGCAGGGTATGGGTCAACTCCGCGGAAATCCGGTTCGACCACTTGTCGTCCTGGTACTCGCCGGGCGGCGCGTCGCTGACCGGATCGTCGTCATAAGGCCGCAGCACAACGAGGGAGGTGTGATCGTTCAACGACTCACGGCTGCCCACGACGGTCAGCGTGGTCAGGTCCGTCGGCTTCCATTGCAGGGTTCCGCGTACGGCCAAGTCTTTGGGGTTGGTCAGGGGCTCGCCGTCACGCGCATTCTCGACCCACAAGTCATAGCCGTTGTAACGGAAGGCGAGTCGGCCCGTCAGGCCATCGACGATCGGGCCGCTGATGGCGCCTTCCGTCAGGTGATGCATGCCGGTGCCGATCTCGCCACGGATATAGCCCTCCAGCACGTCCGTCGGCTGGCGAGAGACCAGGTTGATGGCACCGGCCTCGCTATTTCGGCCGTACAGCGTGCCCTGGGGGCCTTTCAGGATTTCGACCCGTTCCATGTCGAGCATCTGCGCCGACATGTCGGACAGATTGAGCGGCATGCCGTCCATGTAAAGGACCACCGAGCTGTCATCGGAGCCGGTCCTGTTCAGGGAGCCCACCCCGCGAATCTTAACGTTGCCGCTGTTGGTATCGCCGAAAGTGGAGAAATTAATTCCCGGTGTTTCGCGAAGGGTGCGTTCCAGGTTGCTCGCTCCGGCTTGATCCAGTTCGTCGCCCCCGATCACGGAGACGCTGAAGGGGACGTCTTTCACGTCCTCCTCCGCGCGGCGGGCCGTCACCCTGAGTGTGTCCAGCGTAAGAGGGCCCTGGGCCAACGCGGTCGACTCTGCCGCCGCGTCCTGAGCGAAGGCCGGAACCGTCGGCATGCCTGCCACGACGCCGACCAGCGCGGTGGCGGACATCAGGGACAGGCGCTGGCCGAGGCGACGGGTGAAGAAAGACGGACGGCGGGGCGCGAGACTCATGGGCGACGTCACTCACCAAGAGGGTGGGCCAAATTGCGAACGCATCTTGATCGCACCTAACGGGGCCACGCCACCCGAAGGCGGAAAGTCACGGCTCGGATCGGGAAATTTCGCGCAATTTTTGCGCTGTTATGTTCTCGTGCTTTATCTTATGCGCTTTGATGCGCCACGGGACGGCCCGCTCCCCAAGCAATCAGCAGTTCTCATTATGGTGTGGCGGCCTTTGATCTTTGACGTCCGACCTCTCGCGTAGGGGGCGCGGCGCACCGTTTAGAGGAAAGGCGGTGCGCCGCCGACCACATCCGTGGCCGTCGAGCGCACCCCACGATCTGGAGCAAATCGTCGTCGCGATCCGGTCCGGATCGCTCGGGATTTGCTTGTCTTATGGTGCGGGTCGGCTCGATCGGCAAGATTGAGCCGCTGGCCGGGGGTGGCCACCCCCGGCCAGCGGCGGGGTCGGACCGTGGATTTGCT
>JANQGN010000094.1 GCA_028277295.1 Rhodospira sp. | reverse complement strand
TATTGTTCGCGTGATCGGGCGGCTGACGAAAGCGGACTGGCGCCACGTGGCCGCCCGCGCCAAACCAGACCGGGAGGACACCATGGTTTCCCTGGCAGCGCAGGAGTGGAAGGCCGAAGGACGGGCCGAAGGACGGGCCGAAGGACGCGTTGAAGGACGCGTTGAAGGAGCGGCCGACTCCGTCATCACAATCCTGGAGGCACGGTTCGGCGCCGTCGATCCGCACATTCGCGAGCGCCTCGCCACCCTGACCGTCGACCAACTCCGGCCGCTGGTTGTCCGCGCCGCGACCATTGACAGCCCGGACGCGGTGTTCGACGGCGCACGCGATGGGTGACCTTCCTCCCTACTCCGTATGCTCGAACGAGGGATCGGGCACCGGGTCGCGCATGGTCACGAACTCTTCCGCCGCCGTCGGATGGATGCCCACCGTGGCATCAAAGTGCGCCTTGGTGGCGCCGGCCTTCATGGCGATGCCGATGCCCTGGACGATCTCGGCGGCGTCGACGCCCACCATATGCGCGCCCAGGACCCGATCCGTCGCGCGCGAGACGATCAGCTTCATCATGGTCTTCTCGTCACGCCCGGACAGGGTGACCTTCATCGGACGAAACCGCGAAAGATACACATCCACCGGCCCCTGGGCACGCGCCTGGGCCTCGGTCAGACCCACGGTGCCCACCGGCGGCTGGCTGAACACGGCCGAGGGAATGTTGGTGTAGTCCATCACCGTCGGCGTCTTGTTGAAGGTGGACAGGGCAAACGCCATGCCCTCCTTGATGGCCACGGGCGTCAGGTTAACCCGGTTGGTGACGTCGCCGATGGCCGAAATGCTGTCCACGGACGAGCGGTTCCATTGGTCGACCACCACGGCGCCATGCGTGTCCAGGGTCACGCCGGCGGCCTCCAGGCCCAGCCCCTGGGTGTTGGGGACCCGGCCGGTGGCGTACATCACCGCGTCCGTGGTGATTTCCTCCTCACAGTCGGTAAGCAGCGATAGCGACCCGTCAGACTGCCTCTCGATGGACCGCACCTGGCACTCGCGGCGAATGCGGATACCCTTCTTCTCCATCTCCGTGGCCAGGGTGTCGCGCACGTCCTCATCAAAGCCACGCAGGATCTGACCGGCGCGGATGATCTCGGTCACCCGCGAGCCGAACGCGTTGAAGATCCCCGCGAACTCCACGGCGATGTAACCGCCGCCGACCACCACGACACGGTCGGGCCGCGCGGGCAGGTCCAGCGCCTCGTTGGAGGTGATGGCGTGCTCGATGCCCGGAATGTCCGGCATCGTCGGCCAGCCACCGGTCGCAACCAGGATGTGCGCCGCCGTGTGGGTCTTGCCATCCACCTCGACCGTATGGGCATCGACCACCCGGCCGCGTCCCTCCAACAGCGTGACACCGGCGTCGCGCAAGAGCCTGAGATAGATTCCTTCCAGGCGCTGCAACTCGCGGTTCTTGTTGTCAATCAGCGCCGTCCAGTCGTGCCGCACGCCGTCCACCGTCCAGCCGTAGCCGGTTGCGTCCTCTGCCTCCTCGGCGAAGTGGGCGCCATAGATCAGCAGCTTCTTGGGCACGCAGCCGCGCATCACACAGGTGCCGCCGACGCGGCTGTTCTCGACAATCGCCACCCGGGCGCCGAACTGGCCGGCCGCCACGCGGCTGGCACGGACACCGCCGGACCCCGCGCCGATGGTGATGAGGTCATAGTCGTACTGGTGGCGGTCCATCTGGTCATCCTGGGGCATGCGCACATCCTCGCCGTTCGGGACCCTGGGCGCCAGGCGCCCGATACATCCCGAACGATGTGGCGCATCGCCCCCCGTCGCGCAACCCCAACACTTCGTGAGGAGCGGCGCGATCAGATGTCCAGCACGCCGCCGCCGTCGGGACCAAGGTCGTCCAGGGGGGGGGATGGAGATGGCGGCGGCGGTGGCGTCTCTCCGCCTCCGCGCAGGGCATCGAAGAAGTCCTGAAGCCGCCGGGCCTCGCGCTCGATCAACGGCCGCGCGGTTTCGATCCCGGCCGCGGTCTCGCAGGTGGCCCGGTCCAGGGCGCAGACACTTTCACACCCCGCGCGGGCATAGTCATCGTCAAAGCGAGTGGCGCAGCGGGTCATGCACTGATCATGCACGCCGCGACAGGCCTCTCGTGTAGGCGGGCCGGCATCGGGATCGATGGTACCCCGCTCAGGGTCTGTCTCGAAGCCATCCATGAAGCGGTCCACCATGGTGGCCTGGTCGTCCAGCCATGGTTCCACACGCGACAAGGTGTCGCGGGCGTCACAGGCGGCACGATCGACAGCGCACCGGGCCTCGCACGCGGCCGAGGCGGCCGACCCCGGCTCCGTGCTGGCCTGGCAGTCCCGGCCGCATTGGCGCGCCACGGCACCGCAGTAGGCCGCGCCGGCCTCGCCCAGGGTGTTCCCCGGGGCTTCCCCAGACCCGTCCTCCGAGTCTGGGGGTGCCTGCCCGGCCCGTGGCGTCTCATCCTCGGCCGCCCATGCGAGGGACGGACCATCGCCAGCCAGGCCGAACACCACCAAAGCCATCACCAGGATCAGGATCAGCGCGCGCATGGTCTCATCCTCACTCTGTCGCGGCACCAGTCGCGGTGTCCGCCCGCATGGCATGGTGATCGTGCGTTGGAAATGTGCCCGCTTCGGGGCGAGCCTGGCCCTCATCCGCGCCACCACGCCACCGACCTGGCAGGGCCAGCAGGCCCAGGATCGCCGACCCTGACAACACAACCAGATGGAACAGGACCCCCGTCGCCAGCGCCGTCGCCCGATCCAGCCCCGCCGGCATCAGCGCCAGCATCCACGCCGCCTCGAAGGTGCCCACATTGGCCACGGTGTTCACCGGCAGTACCGAGGCCAGGGCCGTGGCGCTGCCCCCGGCGATGCCGCCGGCCAGGCCCACGCCGGGCTCCAGGGCATTGGCGCACAGCCAGGCTATCACGAAGATGGGCGCCCACACCGGCAGGGTCCAGATCAGCAGCCAGGACAGCCGCCCCGCCGTCGTCGCCCCCACCGCCGTCAACACGCCGGTGAGGAAGCGCCCGACCCGCCCGGGCAGGACCGGCGTCAGCGCCAGCAGGCGCCGCGCCAGGACGGGCGTCACGGCGAGACCCGCCAGCAGCGCCACCAGCGCCGCGCCGGCCAGCGGCCCCGCGTTCGGCAACGCCGCCCGCGCCGCCGGCAGCCAGGCCAGGGCCAGGAGACCCGCGCCCAGAACGACCGCCAGATCCAGCAACCGCAGGACCAGCAGCAAGGCCGACCCGTTGGCCACGGGCGTTCCGACGGCCCGGTTTAACAGCCAGACAAGCGAGATCTCGCCCAACCGCATGGGGATAAAGGATGCCAACACGGAATGAACAGCCGCCGTCCGTCCCAGCGCCCAGAGGGTGCGTCCCGCCAAGGGCAACCCCAGGGCGACCATAAGGCGGATCGCGCGTGCCGCGGTGATCAGCGGATATAGCGCCAGGGCCGCCGCCAGGGTGAGCAGGTCGGCCCCGGCCAGGACCCGGACCATGCTCCGCCCCGCGTCCTCGGGCATCGCCCACAGCACCAGGACGACCAACAGGACCACGGCCAGGCCGGCTTGCCAGGCCCAAGCCCGCCAACGTCCTGCCGCCGTCACGCGTGGCCCTTGCGACATGCTCGCCCCCTTCCTACCTCATGGCTGCTTCAATCCCGGACCACACCCTTTCAGGCGGTCGCGGCATGGCGGATCCGTCTCGTCCCATTTGATACCATCCATCCCCGGTCCCACTGCCGAAGGGCATGGCCACCCCGTGTGCCCGCATCTGACATCCCTCATGGCGATCCGGCATCGCGACCCGGCGCCTCTCACCTCGACCGCCTGGCAAAAAGTGACGCAGTCTCGTCGTTTGTCGGGCGAGATGGTCCCACGCCCTGAACCACCCAGATGGACGGCCTCGCTCGCCGGTCCTAAAGTGGCCATGATGCCGGGGCAAGACCCGTGTGGACAGCAAATGCGCGACGCAAGACGCCCAGGCACCCGGGGGGTCAGCCCCAGCGCGGCCGGTTCGACACAGGAACGAAAGGAGCGGAAACGGTGCGGATTCCACGACGGACCACGGCACGGCGGCTGGCGGGCGCGGTGTTGGGGGTGGCGACGACCTTGATGCTGGCCACCGTGGGACCGCTCCCCGGCGGCGATCAAGGGCTGACGTGGTCCAGCGCCGGCGCGGCCGAGCCGATGCGGCCACGGATTGTCGACGGTGACACCGTGCAAACGCAGGAGGGTGTTTACGATTTGTTTGGGATCGACGCCCCAGAGCTAGGCCAGCGATGCCTGCGGGCGGGGCGCTGGACCACCTGCGGACTGGATGCGGCCTTTGCCCTCAACCGAGCCCTGGGCCTGGCCCTGGCCCCACTGGTCTGCACGCCTGTTAGCGACACGGAGCGCCCGCGAACCGCCACCTGCGCCATCGGCGACAAGCAGGATCTGGCGATCGTGCTGCTGTCTCAAGGACTGGCGCTGTCCCTGCCCGACAGTCCGGTACGCTATAAGGAGGCCGAGGAAGGCGCCCGCGCCGGCGGTCTGGGGCTCTGGGCCACGGACTTCGTACACCCGTCCGACTGGCGTCGCGGCGGACGACTGCCCGACGAGCTTCTGGACGACAACCCCTCCTGCCCCATCAAGGCGGTGGAGGACGAGGATGGCCGCCGCGTCTACCTCGTGCCGCTCGACGCGGACTACGACACCGCGCCTGACGCGGCGGTGGAAGCCCGCTTCTGCAGCGACGAGGCCGCCGAGGCCGCCGGCTGGACGCGGCCGTCCCTGCCCGAGGCTCCCTGAAGATCAGGTCTTCACGGACGTCCGGGGCGACCAGAAAAAGCGTGACGTGGAGAGCCCTGTACGACAGGGGGGCCTCAGAACCCGTCCGGAAAGTCTCGGGGACCGCAATATAATGTGTGCCTGTGCCCGAATCGTACGCCGTATGCAGTGTTTTGCAAGGCTTTCCGGACAGACACTCAGAACCCGATCCAGGCGGCGTCCGTTGCGTTCGGACAGAACGGGTAGTGCGGCTTGAAGTCACGGGCCATTTTTTGCGCCCATCGGATCTGTGCGCCGGTCATCGTGATGGCCAGGGCATCGCGCCGGCCCGCCGCCGCTTGCCAGCCGTCGGCCGCGGCCA